>JBDUAE010000220.1:0-4072 GCA_040004805.1 Chthoniobacterales bacterium
TCGCGGAGAAGATGTTTCGCATCCGGCAACGGCCGAGCCCGCAGACAAATTTGATAGGCGAACAAGGGCTTCGAGAGCCGAATCAAAGCCCGATTGACGAGGAGAAGAAAACGACTCCAGCGCGTGAGCCCCAGCGCGAGCGGAAAAGGCGCGGGCACGCCGCATTCTTCGATGATTTCATATCCGGCCTGCTCGAGTAAGGCTCGGAGAGATTTGAAGGTAAATAGCCGACGATGTCCAAGCCCCAGAATTCCCTTCCGACTGTAATTGAACTGGCCGAACGCGAGCATGAACCGGGTCACACAAAAGGCGACGTTCGACGCCGTGATCACGATCTCCGGGCGGTGGCCGTCCATTTTTTGCCGCAACCCATCCATGAACGCTTCCGGATCGTGCAAATGCTCGACCAGATCCATTAGCAGGATGTGATCGTAGAGTCCAACATTCCGCGGCAGCCGCGGCATTGGCGCAGAAGTCGGACCCGCGAAATTGGCCGGGACATCCGCCATGTCATTATTCTCAAAATCGATCGCGGTGACGTGACAAAGACGGCCCATTAACTCCGCGGCCACGTTCATGTGGCCCAGCGCAAGTTGCAGGACGTGCCGCCCAGCCGGGCAGGACGCGACCGCAAACGACTGGGACGAAGGGAAATCGAGTTTATCGCTGTGCGTGACGAGGTTCGGATTGACGTCAAATTTCCGATCGTAAAACAGATGGATGCCGCAGAGGCGCGCTTTGATCGTCGCCTTGAAAACATCCCAGGCATATTTCATCCCGTTGACGTGGCAAATCTCGTCGCCGTAAAAGGTCGGGATCGGCAGTTCCGCGATCCGCAGTTTCTTCAGCACGAACTGAATGATGATTTCGGTGTCGAAATGAAAATCGTTCGTGTTTTTCTCGAACGGAATCTGCGCCAGCGCCGAGGTGGAGTAGATCCGGTAGCCCGTATGGAACTCGGAGAGGTTCGTGCCGAGCGCCGCATTTTGGAAACGGGTCAGAACTTGATTGCCGATCCATTTATAAGCCGGCATCCCGCCTTCACGGGCCGCGCGCTTATCGATCATGCGTGAACCGAAAACGGCTTCCGCTTCGCCACGCACCAGCGGCCCTAAGAGGGTCGGCAATTTCTCCGGCGCATACTGCCCGTCGCCGTGGACCAGGGCCACGAGGTCGAATCCGTGGTCGATCGCGTAACGGTAGCCGAGCTTCTGGTTCCCTCCGTAACCTTGATTCGTCGGCGTCCGGAGGATCGTGATCTTGAATGCGGACGAACTTTGCTGATAGCGCAGCCCTTGGCGAAAAGTCTGATCCTTCGACGAATCGTCGATTATCAAAATCTCTACGTCCGCGCTTTGCAGACTGGCCGGGACTCGGGCCAGGGTGGCGTTGAGGGTCGTTTCCGCGTTATAGGCAACGATGAAGATGAGCAGGCGTTTCCCTGCCAAATTCACCGGTGTTGCCGCCGAAGGTTCCAGCTCCATGAGGCGCATGCCTCTCTCGGAGCTAGAAATGGGCCAGAACCACCGGCCTATGCGCCGTTCCGCTCGGCCGCGTCGGCTTTCCCGAGCACGGCGTCAGCTGTGGCTAGGAGCGCGCGATCGTCATTTCCGCTCAGATCATTGAGGAAACGCCGGGTGCGAGCGAAGGATTGACGCAAGAAAAGCTCCGCTGCTTGCCGACTACCCGGCGCCGCGGATCCATTCTGGCCAACGCCTTGCAGCTCCGCGTCGAGTCGGCTAATCACGCAGGCGCTGGCAAACATCTCCATCGCCGCATTCGCAATCCGCTCCTGCACCAGTTGCATGTCCATGATCGGTTCGCGGTAGGTGATCAGCATCCGGTTGACCGCGAGGTTGAATTTCCAAACCAAGCGCCCGAGTTCACTCGCGCGCACGCGCAGGCTATCGCTCTTCACCGGCACGCCCGGCACCTTCACCGCCGCGCCCAGCCGGCTCATGCCTGCGCCCCAGGCTTTCATCCGATCTCCCCGCCAAGGCTTCAGCATGGTGTCGAGAATTTCTTTGAATTCCATTCCCGGCCCCCGCATTCCGACCAGCGCCACGAACGATGTCAGCACTTCGTTACTGCCTTCGCCGATCTGGTTGATGCGCGCATCGCGCAGCATTCGCTCCAGCGGCGAATCATTAAAATAAGCGCCGCCACCATGGATTTGGAA
This sequence comes from Chthoniobacterales bacterium, assembly GCA_040004805.1. Classification (GTDB taxonomy): domain Bacteria; phylum Verrucomicrobiota; class Verrucomicrobiia; order Chthoniobacterales; family UBA10450; genus JACCTI01. The sequence continues at coordinate 2,180 of JBDUAE010000220.1, forward strand.
GGTGTCGTTCACCGCTTCCCAAAGCCGCTCGGTCGTGAACACCTTCAGCATCGCCGTCTCCAGCATGTAATCTTCCAGGCCACGATCGATCAGCGACGCCGTCACTGCGGTCATCGCTTCCATCGCGTAAATATCAGCCGCCATCCGGCCGATTTTTTTCTTCACTAGATCAAATTCGCCCAGAGTCTTTTTGAATTGCCGACGCGTATTCGCGTGCTCGACCGCCATCTTCAGGCAGGTCTTGGCGGCACCGGTGCAGCAGGCGCCGAACGTGGTTCGTCCGAAGTCCAATACCGTCAACGCCACCTTTAAACCCTTGCCCAACTTGCCGAGGACGTTCTCATTCGGCACCTTCATATCCTTCATCGCAAACCGCCCCGTGGCCGTGCCGCGAATTCCGAGCTTTGGCATGCGCGGCTCCAGCATTTCAAAGCCCGGCATATCCGGCGTGACCAAAAACGCGGTGATCGCGGTCTTATCCGACCCCGGCACGGGCGTCCGCGCCATCACCGTGAGCACCTGAGCGATCGCGGCGTTGGTGATGTAACGCTTTTCTCCATTGAGCACGAAATGCGAACCATCCGCGCTAGGAGTGGCGGTCGTTTGCACATTGGCAGCATCGGAGCCCGCCTCGCGTTCGGTTAATGCGAAAGCGGCCAACTGCTGTCCGCTCACCAGCGGTGGTAGCCATTTTTGCTTTTGCTCCGGCGTTCCAAAAAGCAGCAGCGCCCGAATCCCAATAGAGTGGTGGGCATTGGTAAAAACTGAGGTCGACGCGCAACGGCCGCCAATTTCTTCCAACACTTTGCAGTAGGCCATCTGGCTGAAACCGCGCCCGCCAAACTCTTTCGGCGCCGTCATTCCGAGCACACCGGTGTGAGCCAGACCCTCAATCACATTCCGCGGAATATCCGCTTCGCGATCGATCGCTGCTGGATCCAATTCCGCATCGAGAAACTTCCGCACTTCCCCGAGCGATTGCTGGAGGTCCTTCTGCTGCGCAGCGGAAACGCGCGGATACGGCATCGCCCAATCCGCCACGAACTGTCCCTGAAATAATCCCTTGGCAAACCCTAGCGCCTGCGGACCGGTGAAGAGCAATTCTTCCGCTTCTTGAATCTCTTTTTGACGTTGAATTTCTGCCTCGTTCATAAAATCACATCTCCTGTTGGGGTAACAGGCCCAAAGGTGGGGCCCGAATCGGCGGAAAGAGCCGGCGTGTCGGCTAAATCCTGCTGCGGATACGTCGTAGGTTCTCGCTCGCCTGACAACCGCTAATTTGCCAATCCGGCAACGAACCGCCTACGACTGCGCGGCGGGCGCGCCGGCCATTTCCCTCACAAAAAGAGGAATTGAAGCCTCGTGCCGGCCATCGATTGCGAGATCGATCGAGTATTCACCGAAGTTCGGCAGCTTAAGTTGCTGAATCTGTAGGACGAGACACGCCGTCACGCTGTGCTCGCCCGGCGGAAATTGCACCTGCGTCGCCGCATCCAACGTGGGCATAACCGGTTTCCCATCCGTATCCATAAACGAAATCCGGACCCGTTTTGCGCCTTCTTCCAGACGCTCGAAACGCATCTTAATCGCCAGCGCGCACAGCGGATGCGTTACCGGCACGGTGCTCGCGTTGATGCGGTCGAACGACCCGAGCACATTCAATTTCCCGCCCGAATCCGAGGTCGCCGCATCACAAACGGTAAAGATTTCTACTTTCATATTTTAACTCAAAGGTCCTGCAAAATGCGGTTCCGAACTGCACCGGACTTTACGCGAAACCACACTCATCACAAGAAACGGCACACGCTCCGCAATCTAACCAGACCGCAGATCGGCCAGGATGCCGGCAGCGATTTCGAAAGAGCGGACGCGCGCCGCGTGGTCGTAAATTTG
>JBDUAE010000221.1:0-4031 GCA_040004805.1 Chthoniobacterales bacterium
TGCGCCGCCCAGACTCCCACCAGCAGCATCACCAGCAGATGGTCCCAACCTGAAAGAGGATGTCCGAAACCCGTGGCAAAGCCGGTGGATTCTCCGATTTGAGCATGAGCCCACGCGCTCGTCGGCGAACCCAGAAGGAGCGCCAACAGGCTCAAACGCAGAATGGTTTTGCGGCGAGAGTTTTTCATAACGATGTGGCAGGCAACATCAGAAACGTTACCGCGGGTATACGATTCGGCGATTGCGCCAGATGCCTCGTGCTCCTTTTAATGCGAGAGGTTCGGGGCGACCAGCCGCGAGTACCCACAACCCGCCATGCGCAAACTCCTTCGTGCCTTTTTGCTTTTCGTAGCCGCCAGCGTTTGGCTTCCGATAGCGCGCTCCTGCGATCTTTGCGGATGCTACACCCCGCAATTGGAAGCGGCGCCGCCTACGGAGGAGCAAGGCCTTTTTCCCTCTTGGACGAAGGGGTTCTATTTCGCCGTGGCCGAACAATTCACGCACTTCGGCACTGTCCAGATCGACGGGGACGCAGCGCCTAACCCGACCGGGCAATATCTGAACAGCTCGATCACGCAGCTCGTTCTCGGCTACCAGGTCACGCACCGCTTTGCTTTGCAGATCAACGTGCCGTTGATCTATCGCTCTTTCGAGCGGCCGGAAGGTTTTGCGATAGATTGCGGGACCGATTCCGGGCTGGGCGACGTTTCGTTGCTCGGGAAGTTTGTTCTCTTCCAGCGTGAGTCCGGGGGCGAGCGCGGAGTGAAATTCGATGACCCGAAGAACCCCCGCGTGCAAACGCGCGCCCCGGATTTCACGATTTCCGCTCTGCTCCTTGGCGGGGTGAAATTCCCGACTGGTGATGCGAGCCGCCTGCGCGAGGAATTCAGCGAAACGGAAGTGCCGGGCGCGCCCGTCAGCGGTATCCACGGCCACGATCTCACTCTCGGCACCGGCTCGTATGACGGCATTCTCGGCGCCCAGATGTCCCTCCGTTATCGCAATTTCTTCTTCGCCGCGGATGGGCAGTTTACCCTACGCGGCGACGGCTTGCACCAATATCACTTCGCCAATGATCTCGCGTGGAGCGGCGGCCCTGGCTACTACCTCGTGCGCCGAGAGAAGGCCATCATCGGTCTGCAACTCGCCGGCTCCGGTGAACATAAGGACGTCGATCGGTTCCGCGGGCAAAGGGCGGAAGACACCGGCATCACCTCAGTCTTTTTAGGGCCGCGCTTGGTCGCGTCTGTGGGCAAAGTGAGCGCCGAACTTGGCCTGGACCTGCCCGTATCGATCGATAACACCGCGTTGCAGGTCGTCACCGATTACCGCATCCGCGCCTCCGTCTCGGTCGGCTTCTAGACGGCGACGGAGTTACTTCCGCCGTGATCCGGCTCCTAGGCCACGCCTTTGCTGCGGCGAAGCCGCCAAATCGGGCTGCTAGGGACAAGGAATTCCGCCGCAAGGTGCTCCGGGACGTCTCGCGTGGGCGGCGGGCGCGGTCCTCCGCGCTCGCGGCACGCCTTCCCCCAGCCGTCTAGGAGGCACTGGGCGCCACCGGCTGGAGCCAAGCCGGAGCGTCCCACTTTCGGGGCTGAATCGTCGGACGACACGGGCAAAGCGCGCAACGATTCATGCCAATCGCCGGATGATTCGGGTGGATCGCGCGGCGATTCATGCCAATCGTCGAACGATTCAGGTCGATCGCGCGCTGATTCATGCCAATCGCCGGATGATCTAGGCCAATCGCGCGACGATCCATGCCAATCGTCGGACGATTCGGGTCGATCGCGGGACGATTCATACCAATCGCCGGGCGAAGCAGGCCAATGGCGCGACGATTCGTGCCAATCGCGTGACGATTCATGCGTGTCGTTGAACGATTCGCCCCGGTTTTTCGGCTTTCTGCCCGGGAAACGCATTTTTTTGCCCCGGCCCTACGATTTTTTGCCGCGAATGCCGAGTTTTCCTGAATTAACTGGTATGATTAACATCCTAAATCGCGGTTTCGCCCAGTTCCCCTACCAAGCCTTCATCCCGAAGGTAGAGATCATTATTGCGCAGCTCACCGGGAACGCCTATTTCCCCTCCACGACTCCGAAGGTGAGCGAGATCCAGGCGCAACTGGATGTGCTCACCAACGCCTTGACGCTGCCCGATCCGCAATCGCGCGACGTGGCCGCAGCGGCGGCGCGGACTACGCTGGAGCAGATGCTCGACGATCTGGCGGATAACCTGGAGCTGACCGCGAACATGGACCCGGTGAAGCTGGCCACGACCGGCTTCGCGATGCACCAGACACCGACGCAAAGTGGCGAAGCGCCGGAGATTCCGAAAAACCTGCGCTTGAAGGCAACGGGGGTCACGGGCGAGGCACAGGTGCTATTCGACGCCGCCGCGCGCGCGCGCGGTTACGATGTGCAGACTGCGCCCGATCCCATGGCCGGCCCGTGGACCCTTTACGATAGCTTTAGCTCCAGCCGCGGCATCGTCCTGCGGGGTTTCCCGCGCGCGAAAGATCTCTGGGTGCGGGTGCGTGCGCTCGGCCCTAACAATACCAAGAGCGGCTGGTCCGATCCGGCCACCATCCTGATCAACTAGGCGGCGCCGCCCGGTCCTAGCGGTGGCGCAAGATTTCGCGCAGGTCTTCCAGCGCGGCGTCGGGGGCTTCGCGGAGAAGTTCGGTGCGAAGCTGCCGGCGCATCCGTGCCATTTCGCTCCGTAGAGTGGCGCAGGAGCGGTGCAGGTGAGCGGATAATTGCTCATAGGAAGTATCGTCCTCGCCGATGAGGCCGGGCCGGAGAGCGTCGAAGAGTTGGCGTCGGACCCCGCGGTAGTGCTCGCGCAAACGCTCCAAGGCGCGCGCGAGCAAGGCGGCCCATTCGCGGTCGCAGTTGCAAACAGGCAGCTGCGGCCGCTCGCCCGGCGGGGTCGGCCAGCCATCCACGGCCTCGATTTCCACCGCGATGAGATCGCCCCCGCGTTTCTGCGCCCGATCGCGCGCGTGTCGGTTAACGAGGTAATGGCGGAGGGCCGCACCGAGAAAATCGCGGAACCGGCCCTTCTCCCGCCGCGCCCGCATCAAAGCGCCGCTGGCGAGGAAGTGGAGCAAAAAATCCTGGGTCAGATCCTCCGCCTGCGCGAAGCCGAACCCGCGTCCGGAAACCAACCCGAAGACGGGCCCCCAGTAAATCCGGTAAAACTCCGCGCCCGCTCGCTTTTGGCGCTCGGCGCCGGCGCGGGCAGGATAGGTGATCGCGCCCCAAACCGTCTCAGCAAAAACGCCAGCGCGCTCCCGCCCATTTCCCCGTGCGGCCAAGGCAGCATCATGGCCAAGGGCGAGCTAGGGAACAAGCTTTCCCACCGTTGAAAAGCTAGTGGGTTTCGCAAATTCCGGCCCACGTGATCCGCATTTTTGCTGCCTTATTGTCCACGTCCTCTCAGCAGCAATGGCCTTACACCTTACCATCCGGCGCGAGACCGCAATCGTGATCCTCGGTTTCGAATTGGATGGTGGCGTGCTGGATTTCGAATTTGTCGTGCAGCTCTTTGCAGCATTCTTCCAGGAGCGCGCAGTCGCAACGATCCACGTCGCGCACGAGGTGGGCGGTCAGTGCGGTCTCGGTCGTGCTCATGGGCCAGATGTGGAGATCGTGGACCGCGGTCACGTTCGGTAGTCCGGCGAGGTATTGTTTCACCTTCGCGAAGTCGATGCCTTCGGGCACGGCATGGAGCGCCAGGTTTACCGAGTCGCGCAGCAATCCCCAGGTTCCCCAAACAATCACGGCGGAAATAGCCAGACTAACGACCGGATCGATCCACGGAAAACCCGTCGCGAGAATAGCAAAGCCTGCAATGACGACGCCGGCGGAAACCGCGGCATCGGCCATCATGTGGAGGAATGCGGCGCGGATATTCAGGTCGCCTTTGCGGCCGGACATGAAGAGCAGCGCGGTCGCCGTGTTGATCGCGATCCCGACCAGCGAAACCCAGATGACGGTCCGGCCCGAGACTTCGGTCGGATCACCAAA
>JBDUAE010000022.1:0-13571 GCA_040004805.1 Chthoniobacterales bacterium
AACTTGTTCAGATTCATAAATCGGTCAGTCGGTTATGGGTTTGATTTCTCCTTTGAAAATTTCCAGGGCATCCCGAATCAGCGGATCGTTCTTGAAAGAGGAGGCGATCTGCTTCGGGTCGGGAGTCGGCTCCTTCTTCTCCAGGATTGGCTCGGGCGCAGAAGGCGCGACGTTCAGGCCCTCCTTCAGGCTAAATTTTATTTCCCAATCGCGTCCGCTAATTTCCTTCAGCAAGGCTTGGAGAAAATCGCGGTTTCGCGGCGAGGCGATCGATTCCATTGCCGCCTTCTCCGACGGCGGAAACCCCAGCAGCAAAAATCTACCTTCCTCGCCCAAGACCTGCGCCGATTCGATCCAGCCTTTGATCAGCGGACGACGCGCACGGATGAGTTCGACCGCCTTTTGCCACAAGTCATCGAGACTCAGGGTCTGCGGCGGAGGCGCGGGTTTCGTCGCCGGTTCGGGTGGCTGCTCTTTTACCGAAGGCACAGCGATTTTCGGGGCGACTGAAGCGGTGGTTGGCTTTTGACGGATGACAGGAGGTTTGACGGTCGGACCGTTTCCTTCACGCAAGGCCGAGAGGTTTTCGATCACCTCATTCAACGTCACCTGACTCAGCGTCTGGATAGCTTTGATCACCGCGACCTCGAAATGCAGTTTCTTGTTTGGCGCCCACTTCATCCTTCCTTCGGCACCGGCGAATTGATCGATCAATTCAAGCAAGCGGTCCGTTTCGAGGAGGGCGGACTGCGCTTCGAGCGCGTGGTGGAGCTCTGGATTTAGTTCTTCTACTACCGCCTCAGGTTTGACCTTGAAGACAAGCAAGTCCCGCAGGTAGGCGATCAAATCGGACATGAGTTTCATCATGTCTTTCCCGTGTTCCGCTTCGGCGTGCAGCAACTCGAGCGCGTCCGCAGTGGAGCCGTTGAGGATTTTCCCGGTAAAGTCGGCCACCGTTTGTTCGCTGGTGAATCCGAAGACGCTGAGGACGTCTTCTTCGCGGATTTTCTCTCCGCAGAACGCGACCAGTTGATCGAGCATCGATTCCGCGTCTCGCAATCCGCCATCGGCGCCTTTCGCGATCGCGTGCGCGGCTGCGGGATCAAGCGTCACCTTTTCCTGGCCAGCGATATATTGGAGATGGTCCGCGATCAAATTCGCTGGAATGCGATGCAGGTCGAACCGCTGACAGCGGCTCAGAATTGTCGGCAAAACTTTCTGCGGCTCGGTCGTGGCGAAGATGAACTTCACGTGCGGAGGCGGCTCTTCCAACGTCTTGAGCAGGGCATTGAACGCAGCCGAAGTCAGCATATGGACCTCGTCGATAATGTAGATCTTGAAGTGTCCTTTGCTGGGGGCGTAGCGCACGTTGTCGCGCAGTTCGCGCACCTGCTCGACGCCGTTGTTCGACGCGCCGTCGATCTCCAAAACGTCGAGACTATTACCGCCGGTGATTTCCTTGCAGGAATCGCAGACGCCGCAGGGCGTGACGGTCGGTCCGTTTACACAATTCAGCGCCTTGGCCAAAATGCGCGCGGTGGATGTTTTTCCAATGCCGCGCGGCCCGACAAAAAGATAGGCGTGCGCGAGCCGGTTTTGCTCGACCGCATTCTTGAGCGTACGCGTGACGTGCTGCTGGCCGACGAGATCGTCGAACGTCTGCGGCCGGTATTTGCGCGCGAAAACCTGATAGCTCACGCCGCAACCTAGACGCTGCGCGGCGGCGCGAAAATAGAAAACCAATTTTCCCGTTTCCTCTCGACGGCAAGAGCGAGAAACATGAAACTTACCCCCGCGAAGAGGTCTTCGACGCGCACGATGTCCGACGAAAGGAAACAGGACCTTCAGCTCGAAATCGGGCACGTTTTGTTTATCGACATCGTGGGTTACTCGAAACTGCTCATCAATGAGCAGAGCGAAGTCCTGCAAGAACTAAACGAGGTTGTGCGTGGGACAGCCCGCTTTCGCGCGTCGGACGCGGCTGGAAAACTCATCCGACTTCCGGCGGGCGATGGAATGGCGCTCGTCTTTCGCGATAGCCCGGAAGCACCCGCGGCGTGCGCCTTGGAAATCGCGCAGGTGCTCAAGAGCAGCCCGCACATTCAGGTGCGGATGGGAATTCACAGCGGGCCGGTCAATGAAATCGTCGACGTGAATGAGCGATCAAACATTGCCGGCGCGGGAATCAACATCGCGCAACGCGTAATGGATTGCGGCGACGCGGGTCACATCCTCGTTTCGAAACGCGTGGCGGATGATCTCGCGCAGTACCGGCATTGGCAGCCGCTCTTGCATGATCTGGGCGAATGCGAGGTGAAGCATGGCGTCGTGTTAGCCGTGGCGAATCTGCACACGAATGAATTGGGTAATCCGATCATGCCAAAAAAATTCGCGGAGCTGGCCGCACGACTCGCGCCAGGTCCAACCGGTCCGGCTCCATCGGTGAATCGATGGCGGATGCCGAGCTACATCGCGATCGCCCTGCTAGTGCTCGCGGGTGGAATAGGAATTTTTTTACGCCAATCGTCCCGCCAATTATCTACGTCAGTTCCACCTCCGCTCGTTAGTCCGTCACCTAATTTCGACAAGAGCATTGCCGTGATGCCCTTCATCGATCTAAGCCAGGCAAAGGACCAGGAGTATTTTTGCGATGGAATCAGCGAAGAGATCCTCGACACGTTGGCGAAAGTGGAAGGACTGCGCGTGGTCGCGCGCACGTCGTCGTTTTCTTTCAAAGGCAAAGATGTCGGGGTAGGTGAGATCGCGCAGAAGCTAGGTGTGCAAAATATTCTAGAGGGCAGCCTGCGCCGGGACGGAAATAGGATTCGCGTGACCGCGCAGCTAATCAGCGCGCGCGATGGGTTTCATCTGTGGTCGGAAACGTATGAGCGCGAAATTCAAGGCGTCTTCGCCATGCAGGATGAAATTACGCACGCTATCACTGATGCCTTGAAGCTGAAGCTCATCGGGGTAAGACCGGCAGTCGAACAAGCGCAGAGTAGCGAAGCGCACGATCTCTACCTACAGGGCGTGTTTTTTTCGAACAAGAGCACGGAAGCTGAGTTGCGGAAGAGCCTCGAATTTTTCCAGCGCTCGGTTGAGAAAGATCCTTCTTCGGCGCGCGCCTGGACGGGAATAGCGAAGGTTTGGAACTGGCTCGCGGACGCTTACGTCAAACCGGTGGAAGCTTACCCGGCGATGCGAGCCGCTGCCTTGAAGGCAGTCTCACTGGACGATCGCGAAGTTGAAGCACATGCCTACATTGCTGAAGCCAAACGAGTCCTCGACTGGGACGTGCTTGGTGCGGAAGCGGAATTACGACGTGCTCTGCAAATAGACCCAAATTCCGGCATCACTCACCTTTTCCTTGCCCTCAACTTGGGCGTTCAAGGTAAACCCGAAGAGTCGATGGCCGAGGCGCGGCAAGCGGTCAAGGCTGACCCACTTTCGCCGATCATCAACAACATGGCCGCGGTATCTTTGCTGGCGAATAACCAGGTTGATGAAGCGATTACGCAAGCAAAACGAATAAGCGAAGTCGACCCCGACTACCTTTACGAATTCCCCGTCCTTGGCTTTGCTTATTTACAAAAAGGAATGCTGCCGGAAGCGATTGAGCTTTTCAAAAAGGCCCACCAAGCCACTGGCTTTCCGCAGGCCGGACTGGGAATCGCCTACGCGATGAGTGGCCAACCGGCAGAAGCTCGCCAAATCCTGGCCGAGTTGGAAAGAACCGCTGCGACTAGCTATTTTCCGGGTGAAGAAATTGCCAGCGTCTATGTCGCGCTGGGAGATCATGACTCCGCCTTCGCCTGGCTGGATCGTGCTTATGCGGAACATTCCGGGCCTTTACATGCCGTCGCCGTTCGCTGGGCATTTTACCCGCTTCGTTCCGATCCCCGCTTTGCGGTGTTCTTGCAGCGGATCGGACTCGATCCGGCGAAGGTCCTAAAGCCGACGCCGACTCCTTGAATGTTGAAGTAATTCGGCGACGCGGAAATGATATGGCAGATTCGCTTTCCGTTTTCTTCCTTGCGCAGGATGAACAAACGTCAGAGTCGGTTGTGACGCGCCTAACGAGTTTCGTCAGCGCCGCAAAGGAGACGCTGGATTTTGCACTCTATGATTTGCGCCTGAGCAATCTTTTGAAAGCGAAATTGCTCGCAGCTCTGGAGGAACGCGAGCGCGCTGGCGTGAAAATCCGGATTTGTTACGACGGCGATAAGCCCTACGTACCGAACGTCGCAGCTGGACAGGATCCGGCGCCTTCGGGGACGGGCGCGATGGTGCACTCGTTGGGCTTCCCCTATCGCGCGATCGGCGGGATGAAGTTGATGCATGACAAATTCATTGTGCGCGATCGGGAGGCGGTCTGGACTGGTTCGCTTAATTTAACCGACGACGCTTTCACCCTGATGGAGAACAACGTGGTCGAAATCGAATCGCCGGCTTTGGCGAATTCTTACTCGTTAGACTTCGAGGAGTTGTGGAAGAAGCAAAACTTCGAGAACACCGGAAGGATCGCGACGCAGGCGATCGCGCTTTCGTACGCGAATCAGCCAGCGACTGCACGCGTGATGTTTTCGCCTGGCTACGGTTTGGAGATCGATGGGGAGGTGGCGAAGCGGGTGCGGAATGCGCGACGACGTGTGCGCATCTGTAGTCTGCTGATTAACTCCGGCACTTTAATCTCGGCGCTGACCAATTTGCTGGACGAGGCCCGGGTGAAGGTGGATGGCATCTACGATCGCACTCAGATGTCGGATGTTTTTCGTCAATGGGAAACGGTGCCGCAAAACCACTGGAAGATCGCCGCCCTCCAGAGCGTGATCGCGCGCGCACATCTTGTCGGCAAAAACTCGACGCCTTACACGCCGACCGGCCGCCATGATTTCATGCACAACAAAATTTTGGTGATCGACGATACCGTGATCACCGGTTCGTATAATTTTTCGCGGAGCGCGCAGTTCAACGCCGAAAATATTTTATTCATCGAAAGCGCAGCCCTAGCGCAGACCTACAGCGATTACATTGATCGCATCTTGAAAAAGTATGCTTAGCCGAATCAAACTAGCTTTCATTTTTTCCTGTCTACTCGCAGGCGTCAGCTCGCTCGAAGCACGTGAGCCTCTGGCGGCACCGTCGAAGAAGGAAAGCCTGAGGGCCCGCGCGCTTGGGATTCCATTCGAAGGAAATCCGGGCCCACTCAATTCCATCACTGACGTCGCGGGCGTGGAGGTTGGCTACACCACACTGATTAGCGGCGAAGGAAAACTGGAAGTGGGCAAGGGCCCGGTTCGCACCGGCGTCACCGCAATTCTGCCGCGTGGTCATGCCGCGATGAATGATCCGGTCTATGCCGGCTATTTTTCGTTAAACGGCAATGGTGAGATGACCGGCGCCGCTTGGGTTGAGGAAGGCGGATTTCTCGAGGGGCCGGTGGTGCTGACGAATACGCACAGTGTCGGCATCGCGCGCGATGCCGTCATTGCCTGGCGGAACGCGCACGGCGGCCCGGATGCGGAAGGTTTTTCGTGGAGTTTGCCGGTGGTGGCCGAGACGTGGGACGGCTGGCTGAACGACATCAATGGATTTCATGTGAAGCCGGAAGATGTGGCGCACGCGATCGAAAGCGCGCATGGCGGAGCGATCGCGGAAGGAAGTGTTGGCGGCGGGACCGGGATGGTTTGTTTCGAATTTAAAGGCGGCAGCGGCACCGCTTCGCGAACCGTGGAAATGAAAGACAAAAGCGGCGCCGAAAAATTTACCATCGGTGTTTTCGTGCAGGCAAATTTCGGACGGCGCGCGCAGCTCACGATCGCGGGCGTGCCGGTTGGGCGCGAAATTCCCGGCTCGGTTTACCCGAAGGAAACTGGTTCGTGCATCGCGGTGGTCGCGACCGATGCGCCGCTTTTGCCTTACCAAATGAAGCGGTTGGCGCGGCGCGTCTCCTTAGGCCTGGCGCGAACTGGTGGCGTTTCCGGCGATGGCTCGGGCGATCTTTTCATCGCCTTTTCCACCGCGAATCCGGGCGCGGGCGATTCTGCATCAACGATCCAAACGGTGAAGACGATTCCGAATAGCCGGCTCGATCCAATTTTCGCCGCGACCGTTGATGCAACCGAGGAAGCAATCGTCAACGCACTGGTTGATAACCAAAGCATGACGGGTCGCGACGGTCATACGGTGGATGCGTTGCCGCATGACCGACTCCGTGCCCTGCTCCAGAAATACAATCGATTGCAGCCGTAGCTTCCTGCTGGCGTTTTTTTAGACGACAAAGCAATCTCTGCTACCTAATCCTTCCTCCGATTCCGCCGCGCCATGCCCGAAGAACAACCGCCCGATGAGACTTCGCCGCCGCGCCCTTCGCCCCGGAAGGGGATGACGCCCGAGCAGCGGCGTTTTCTCGCTACGCCGCGCGCGCCCCGCGAGGAGCCGGCAGCGGCCGAAGAACCTGCGGGCCCGGAGCCGACTCCGGATCGGCCAGCCCCGGAGGCGTCGGATATTTCTCGCCGGCCGCGCGAAATGCACCGCGCGTCGCCTGCGGAATCGGAGGCGACAGCCGCGCCCGAAGAATCGATTCCAGAGCTGGCCGAAGAGAGCCGGCCCTCGGGGGGGATGCTTCGCCCCGATCAAACTGCCGCGCGCACTGGGGAGCTGCGTCGCGCCATTCTAGTCTTGAGCGGGATTCTACTTCTGGTCGGCGCGTTTTACGTCGGGTTAAAGTTTCCTTATTGGAAATACCGGTTCTACACGTCGCGGCATGAGCCGAAGCTGGAGGAGCCACTCCAGAAAAAATTTGCCGGCATCTCCAGCGATGAATTGATCAAACAAGCGCTCGAAGCGGAGCGCGCGGGCAATTTGAAGGACGCGGCGGAGCGGCTGATTGCGGCGAAATACAAGGATCGGAGCTATCGAGGTATCCTGGCTCGGGTAGGACGGATGGCTTATGAGAAGCGCGATTTCGATTCCGCGGACAAGCTGTTCGAGCGCGCCATCGCCTTCGGCGAAAATCTGGACACCGCGAATTTCTTTCGCGGGATGATTGCGACCCGGAGGAAGGATCTGCCCGCGGCGGAACGCTTCTTCGAGGCGGCGACGGTGGCGGCGCCTTTCGTAGCGGATTACCAGTTTTCCTTCGGCGATGCGCTGCGCCTCGATCATCGCCCGCGCGACGCCGTCAGCCACTACGAGCGAGCGATTTTGCTGAGCAAGAATGATCTCGAGGCGGCGGTTTGCCGATTCAAAATCCGGATGGCGCGAATGGAAGCAGGCGAAGAATCCAAACTTTCCGACGAAGTAAAAGCGCAGGCAGCGGCGGGGAAGATCTCAGTGGATTGGCTGCTGACGTCGGCGGCCTTGCACATTCGCGCGGGCGAGGTGGATGAAGCCATTCCGCTGATCGAACTGGCGCGCGATGAGAATGAGCCAGGCGTGTTCGGAGCTTGTGTGAGCGACGCTTTTTTTATCGAGTCGGCTCGAACTCATCCGCGACTAGTGCAGGTCTGCCGTCCTCCGGGTCGCTAAAATTAGCCGACACCGAGGTCGGCTCGGGCGTCGCGCCAAACTGCAAGTGCGCGCTCGAGAGGTCGCCAATTTTTGTCCGTCCGCCCGCCCAGACCAAATATCCACGTAACTTCTGCGGGCTTCTTTTCGATACATAAATACCGCCGTCGTAGGTCTGGAATCCCGCGAACGCGTGCTTCATTAGCCGACGCGGCGCGCGGTAATAATATCCGGCATTATCCTGCGCTTCGAGCCGGTAAACGCCGCGCGGAAAGTGCATGGTCGAGATGGAAGGCTCGTCGCGCAGTACAACTACTTGCGGCAGGCTGGGCCCTTCTCCGGGTGCGAGCGGGCTATAGCTGCCTTCGGCGGAACAGGCGGTTTGCAGCAGGGAGACCGCCGCGAGCAAACCTGCGCCTGCCAGAGTAGCGAAGGTGATGCGACTGCTCATCCATGGTGCATTTCCCACATGCACGCGGTGCTGTCGACGCTCTTTTCGAGCGCGAAAAGTGGGCTAACCGAGACCGCGTTGCTTCAATTCCCAGACGCGCAGAGCCGCGAGAATAAGGCTTTTAGTACGAGTGAGCGTGCCGACGGCTGCTGGCTCACGTTCCACTGGAGCGATGGCCGACGCGGACGCGAGGCGTTTCCGCGGGCGTCCCCGAGGCCGGCCTTTGGTTAGAGGCCGTACTGCGGAATCGCTGACCACGAGATGACCACTGCTGTTCATAATTTCCATAAAGCAGCTTCCGCGCCAGCCTTCCGTCCGAGGGACCCAGGAGGTGTCCCAGCCGTCGGGAAACCGCTTGTGCCCGACACGTTCTCCGGTCAATTACCAGCCGTCATGGCAAATCGGAAACTGGGCTGCCTCAGCATTTTTTTGTTCGTCGTGCTTTGCGCGAGCGTCGTTTTTAACTTCGCTCTGCTAGCCGCAACGTTAGGTCGTTTGGGCAAGGCCGGGCAGATGCAGGAAGAGCGCGCGCGTTTCCGCGAAACGTTGATCGAGCATGGCCAGAAGGGCAGTCGGGACAAGATTGCCATTATCACGATGCGGGGGCTCATTAGCGGTTCGCTTCCCGGCAACGTGGGCGACTCGATGGTGGACGATATGCGCTATGCGCTGGAGCAGGCGAGGAATGATGGCAATGTCCGCGCGGTAGTTCTGGAGATTGATTCCCCTGGTGGCGAGGTGACGGCGTCCGACGTCATCTACAACGCAGTCGTGCAAACACGCGCGCGTAAACCAGTGGTGGTCTATATGGATTCCGTGGCGGCGTCTGGTGGATATTACGTGGCTTGCGGCGGGAAATATTTGATGGCGAGCGACACCACGATCACGGGCAGCATCGGTGTCATCATTCAAACTCTGAACTATGAGCAGCTCTTTAATAAGATCGGCCTGGCGTCGGTAGTTTTTAAGAGCGGGAAGTTCAAGGATATGCTTAACGGCGCCCGCCCGATCACGCCCGAGGAACGCGAGTACGTGCAGGCGTTTGTCATGAGCACTTACGATAAATTCCTCGGGATCGTGGCGAAGGAGCGGAACCTGCCCGCGGATGGTTTGCGCAATACCATCGCCGACGGCCGTATTCTCTCGGGTCGCGACGCGCAGGAACATAAATTAATCGACGGCCTGGGGCAGATCGAGGACGCGTTCCGCAAGGCGAAAGAACTGGGGAACGCGCCCGAGGCATCGATCGTGAAATATGGTCCGCCTTTCAGTATCGGGCGGATTTTTCGCGCATTGGGAAGTGCGTCGAATTCGAAGATCGAAGTCACGCTCCCCAAGCAACTCATGCCGCAATTGGAATCCGGGCATGCGTATTTCCTTCCGGGATATTACGCCCCGTAGTCTGCCTGGACGATCATGGCCGGAGGCTTTCTGACGGCGATCGCGGCCGTAACCAACGTGCTCTTTCTGGTCGGCGGGATGTACGTTTATCTCGCACTGGTGCGGCAGATCAGTGTCCGGACCACGCCGGTTTTACAGGAAGAAGAACGCACTTTTGGATTGCCGGAAGTATTTCTCGGATTCGGGCTCTCGGCTCTTTTTCTCCTGAACGCCGCGGCCGCTTTTTCGCACGGCGAGAAGACGACGATGCGGACGAACGAGTTAATCGCCAACGGTCTGATCTCGATCGCCTTACTTCTTTTCGTCGCGGCTTTCCTGAAGTTCCGCGGGTTCTCGGTGGAACGTCTGGCCGGATTCGTCAAACTTTCCGTGGCGCGCGCCATCGCCACCGGGGTCGTCCTCCTTCTTGCCGCCTATCCGTTGGTCATCCTCGCCGACCTAGTGATGCAGCGCGCTCTGGGAAGTCCGTCGAGTCGACAAAATATTGTCGAAATTTTTAATGACTCACAGACCCTCGAACAGCGCGTCTTGATTATTATTCTGGCGGTGGCGATTGCGCCCTTGGTGGAAGAATTCGTCTTCCGGTTTTTCTTATACGGCGTAATCAAGCGCTACCTCGGCCGCTTTGCTGGCGTGATCATCAGTGCGGCCCTCTTCGCCGCGGTGCATGGCCATATTCCTTCGGCTCTGCCCCTCTTCGTCCTCGGGAGTTGCCTCGCCCTAGCCTACGAATGGAGTGGCTCGATTTTGGTTTCGATGACGATGCACGCGATTTTTAATTCGCTCACTTTGGTTGCACTCGCCTTTCCCGATCTGATCCAGCCATGAAGCTGAGCGAGCTGGGGGAGGAGCGGCTCTTGCGGAAGTTGCTGCCGCATCTGCCGTCGAACTCGGCAGTGGTTTTGGGCGCGGGCGATGACTGTGCGGTGGTGCGCTTTAGCAAAGAAAAGGACTTGCTGCTCAAAACGGATTGCGTGGTGGAGAAGGTGCATTTCCGCTCGGACGCGAAGCCGAGCGCGGTGGGATGGAAGGCGATGGCACGGCCTTTAAGTGACTTCGCCGCCATGGCCGGCGTGCCGCAATTTGCGCTCGTGACCTTGATCGCTCCGGCGGAGACGACGCTGGCTTGGACGCAGGAACTTTATCGCGGCCTGGCGAAAGCGGCGCGGCGATTTTCGGTCGCAATCGTGGGCGGTGAGACCAGCGGAAGCAACGGACCGATTACGGTTTCGGTGAGCCTCACGGGCGTGGTGGAAAAGGATCGTTGGATTTCGCGGAGCGGCGGGAAAGAAGGCGATCAGCTCTTTGTTAC
The DNA here is from genome assembly GCA_040004805.1 of Chthoniobacterales bacterium. GTDB lineage: Bacteria > Verrucomicrobiota > Verrucomicrobiia > Chthoniobacterales > UBA10450 > JACCTI01. The sequence goes on from JBDUAE010000022.1 coordinate 10,674, forward strand.
CGGTATATTAGGCGGGTCGCAGCGCGGGCATCATTTACGCTTCACTCCACGCCTGATGGAAGCGCGCTGGCTGGCGGCAAATTTTCGTCCGCACGCGATGATGGATTTGAGCGATGGGCTGGGTGCGGATTTGCCGCGTTTGGCCCGCGCGAGCCGCCTCGGGTTCGAGGTGACAAGCACGGCGATTCCGCGGAACCGGGGCTGCACGGTAGGAGAGGCGATCTCGGACGGGGAAGATTTCGAATTGCTCTTCGCCCTGCCGGCTCGAGAGAGGGAAAAACTGCAAGACGCCTGGAAGAAAAAATTCCCCAGTTTGCCGCTGAGCTGCATCGGCAAGCTCACAGCCAAATCGAAGGCCCGGAACTCCAAACTTCCGTCCGGTTATGTTCACTTCCAATAGCCCGGAAGAGACCTCGTCGTTCGGCGGGGAATGGTCGCGGCGGGCTGCTGCGGGCGACGTGTTTGCTCTGGTCGGCGAGCTGGGGGCGGGGAAGACGCAGTTCGTGAAGGGATTTGTGGCGGCCATTGGAAGCGACGCGGAAGTGACCAGTCCGACGTTCACCCTCGTGCATGAATATAGCGGCGGCCGTCTGCCAGTTTATCACTTCGATTTTTACCGACTCGAGAATGCCAACGCTGTCCTCAACCTTGGGTTTGATGATTACCTGGAAGCGGGCGGCGTCTGCTTAATCGAATGGGCAGATCGCTTTCCTCAGTTGCTGCCAGAGAATGCGATTACGATCACGCTTTCGGCGCGTGGAGAAACTGAGCGGATCATTACGAGGGTGGAAACTCCGTGACTACGCTCGCTCTTGAGCTATCGAGTGCTGTCGGAAGTATCGCGTGGTGCGGCGCTTCTCCGAACGAACAATTTCAAACGCGCTTCGCGAACGATAGGAAACACTCCGGCGCGTTTTTCGAAAACCTCGAAGCCTGCCTGAAGCGTTTCGGTCGACCGAATCGCATCGTCGTCGGGCTGGGCCCGGGTTCGTACGCGGGCACGCGGATTGCGATTGCGACCGCGACCGGTCTGGCGGCGGCGACGGCGGCGGAGCTTTTAGGCGCGCCTTCGTTGCGGGCGATTGAAACTGACGCGGAGGATTATGTGTTGATCGGGGACGCGCGCCGGCATTCGTTCTTTTTCGCGAGAGTGAGCGGACGGCGTTGTCTGGAGGGGCCGGTATTGCTGACGGAAGAGGAACTTCGCGGGCGCTTGCGCGAGGCAACGTGTCCGATTCTAACGAGCGAGCCGCTGGCCGCTTTCCCGGAGGTGGAGGTGCGTTATCCATCGGCGCTCATTTTGGCTGGGGTGGAGATCGACGTGCGTGCGGCTATTGGAACACCGCTCGAGCCGATTTATCTTCGGGCGCCGCATATCACGTTTCCGAAAACGGTCGGCTAATTTTTTCTGCGATGACGAAACTTTTGCCGACAACACGCTGCTGGGCCGAGATCGATCTCGAGGCGTTGCGGCAGAATGCGCGGATGACGCAAGAACGAGTGGGAGCAACGGTAAAGTTGCTCGCGGTGGTGAAGGCAAACGCTTACGGCCACGGTCTCGCCGAGGTGGTGCGGGCGCTGCAGGATGAGGCGCAGCTTTTCGGCGTGGCCAATCTCGAGGAAGCGCTGGAGGCACGCGCCGTCACGCCGCATCCAATCGTCATTCTGGGGCCCGCGTTGCCCTCGGAACGGCGAGCCATTGTCACGGGCGGTTTTATCGCCACGATTTCCAGCTTGGCCGAAGCCCGGGAATTTAGCCGACTCGCGGCTGACTCCTTCGTGTCGGTTAATTTTGCGATTGATACCGGGATGGGACGAATGGGAGCGGAAGAAACGAGCGCGGCGGCGGTGCTCGGCGCCTTGGCGGATTTGCCTAACGTGAGGTTGCATAGTGTTTCGACACATCTGCCGAGCGCGGATGAAGACGTGATTTACACGACCGGTCAGCTGGCTCGCTTCGAGCGTCTGTTGCAGGACGCAAGGGCGGGCAGTGGAAACGCTGCCAGCTATTTAGTCCACGTCCTGCCGAGCGCGGGTGTGCTCAATTTCTCAAAATCTGCGTATGACATCGTGCGAGCGGGTTTGATGCTTTATGGAGCGTCGCCGAACCCGCAGTTTCAGCATTTGTTGCGGCCAGTCATGGCCTTGAAGACACGGGTGGCGCTGGTGCGCGAGATTGCGGCCGGCGCGTCGGTAAGTTATGGCAGAACTTTTTTGGCCCCACGCGCGATGCGAGTGGCGACGTTAAGTGCGGGCTACGCGGATGGGATTCCGCGCTCAATCTCGAATCGAGAGGGAGCGGTCTTGATCGGGGGTCGGCGTTGTCCGTTGCTGGGGCGGGTGACGATGGATCTGACAATGGCCGACGTTTCTGAGGTACCGGAGGTGGCGCCGGGAGACGAGGCCGTGTTGATCGGGCGACAGGGCGACGAAGAGATTTTGGCCGCGGAGGTGGCGGAGCGGGCGGGCACTATCACCTGGGAAGTTTTTACCGGAATTGGCAGCCGTGCGGCGCGCGTGTATCTGTGAAAGCGGATGTTCCAAATCATCTTTAACCAGTTGAGCGCCGCGGAGATGTCCGCACTCCCGAAGATGTTACAACTGGAGTTGCTGGCGGAATTTCAGATTCTGCCGACGGAGTTGGATAATCTGGATTTGCAGAAATTTGGCGTGATCGAGCGGGAAGGGAAAAAGCTCTACCGCTATCGGGCGAAAGATTACCGCATCTATTTCGAGAAACGTCCCGAAGGGATCACGGTCCATCGGGTTCTGCACAAGAACACGTTTCGCGACTTCCTTTTCCGCAGCAAATTGCCGATGGCGGAAGACGATCAGCTAGGAAAAACGCGTGAATTCTGGAAGCTGATCGAGCAGGGGGAAAAGACGCGCAAAGGGTAG
>JBDUAE010000222.1:0-3997 GCA_040004805.1 Chthoniobacterales bacterium
TTCGCCAACGCCGCCGAGATCGAGCCCCCGCCGATCGGCACGCTACGCGAGAAGATTTTCCCCGGCTCGATGAAAAGCAGATTGGTGGTGCGCGCGCCGAGATCGACCAGCAACGAACAATCGGTCAGGTCGCTGTAGTTGTAACGAAAAGCGTTGTAGAGCGCCATCGTCGCCACATCAACCACGCTCGTGCGCAGGCCCGCGCCTTCGACCGCGCCGTTGATTCCCTCGAGCAGATCGCTCTTGATGGCCACGAGCACGACCTGCAATTCCGCATCCGAACTGCTCCCGACGAGCTGATAATCCCACACCACTTCCTCGATTGGGAAGGGCACATTCTGCTGCGCCTCAAAGGCGATGATGCGCTCGATTTTTTCTTCCTCGACCGCGGGCAGCTTGACGAAACGGGCGAAGACCGATTGCGCGGCTACGCAGTAGTTCACCTCGCCATTTTTCACGCCCAACTCCGTCATCATCTCGCGCAGCGCCGCGGCGATCTGGAGGTTGCGGGCGGTTTCATTGCCCGCTTCCGCGAGGATTTCACGCAGAGAATAGCCAACAAGGACGAGCCCGCCCTGCGCCTGCGTCCGGAACTCGCCCAGGGCCACGGTTTGCGAACCGAGATTGAGGCTGAAGATGCGGACGGGTGCGGCCATGATTTTGCCTAACGAGACTTGATCTGTTCGTACCGATCCCAGTAAAGCGGCGCGAACGGCGTTTCGTTCTTGTTTAAAAGGAAGCCCGCCAGCGGCGCGCTCGCGAGATACCAGCGCGGCGTGGCCCGCTCGAGGCTCAGTTCGCTCTTCACCGCCCCGCCCTGTAGCAATTGCACGGCGACGTTTTGCACTGTGTTCGGCACCAGGTTCCGAGTCCCGACGAAATGCGTGAGCGTGCGCGGCGGAAGATAAATCACGGAACGCCGGTCCCGGCCGGCGGGCACATTTACGTGGGTCACTTCACCGCTCAGGAGCTTGCCGCCGAGAAGCACAAAATATTTTACCGTGAGCTCGTCGGTCCACGCGGGCGCGGCGGCAAATTCCACCTCTACTTCCAGCCAGCGCTCCTCCAGGTTCGATTCATACGGCTGCGCGCCACCGTGTGCGTACTGGGGCGATGCAATCAGGCTCTTCGTGATCTTGTTGATCTGAAACTCCACCGCGACGGCTCGAGTCTGCGCCTTCGCGCTGGCCACGGCCAGGATCGGCAAAATCAGAAAGCTGAGAGCGGCGCGTTTCACAGAGATGCGTGGGGACGCATCGTTCTACTGTCCATCAGTCGGAGGCAGCAATGCAAAAAGCCGGGCCGAGGCTCGTGTCGTCTAATTTTTCGAAGCTGCATCCGCAGCCGGCGGCTTCGGTATGCGATTTTGCTCGCAATTCTTCCGGCAATTTCGGTAAGCAAAGCACAGGGATAATCACCGGTGGAGGGCAAACGCCGGCCAACGAAAGGAATCGACCATGCCTGCTCCAAAGAAAGCGGCTAGCAAAACCAAAGCCAAGGTCAACGTGAAGGACTTGAAGGCGAAGAAGAACCCGAAAGGTGGGTTCGGCAAGATCAAGCTCGACTTCGGCCATAAGTCGCCCAACGCGGCCCAGAAATCCTGGTAGCTCAATGCGGGCTCCGTCCCGCCCGGAAAATTAAGCGACGACGGAGCCCTTAGCCGGCTGACCGGGCGGCAGGAAATTTAGCAGGTCGAGCAGGTAGAAAAGATAAAGCTGCGAACGCAACGCGGCCCCGGACACGCGGGGCAGCGACGCCAGAATCTGGCTCACCGAATGTTCGCCATCACTCCCGCGGAGAAGCGCGACTTCCCAACCCGCGCCTCGCAATTCCAACGAGATATTCGCCGCCTTATTTTCGAAGCGGAAAAGCCGACGACTGCCAGCAGCGGGCCACTTGAATCTCCGGAAGCGTTCCGTCCGGAGCGGACGCCAGCGCAGGAGCGCCGCCGCGTTTTTCCAGGGAGGAACCGCCTCCGGTTGTCGGCTAAAAATTAAGGCGTGGAATCCGGCGGGACTCAGCGTGTCGAGCAGTTCCGCGATTTCGCCGCGCCTTCGTGGGAGAAGCAATTCGTAGGAGCCGTCATTGATCGCGGGCCAAAGCCGCCGCTGCGCCCCATCGCACCCGCGCAGATGCAAACCGGCCTGTCGGCAAATCTCTATCCACTCGCGCAAAGCAAAATTGTGGATGAGCGGCCCGAAAAGATCGGAGGCGAGATAACTGGGACCGTGTTGCAGGATTCGCACGAAATCTTCGCCCAGCAGCGCCGCGGTGAAATCCAGATGCCGCCAAAGCCGGGCCCCGCCGGGCCAGCGTGCCATGGCAAAATCGAAAGCCGGCAAAAATTGCCGCCAATTTTCGCTGAAATGCCCTTGCCCGTTCACGCCCAGATAAAGGCGGCCGGTGGGCGTGAGCGCGCGGGCCAGATTGCGCAGAGCGCGAATCGGAGCGGGCAGATACGACATCACGCCGTGGCAGGAAATAAAATCGAACTCTCCACCGATCCGACGTTGCAATTGATCACTCGTTAGGTCGGCGCGTAGAAAACGGATCTTTCGCAGTCGCGGCAAGCGGCGCTGAAGTCGGTGGGCGATGCGGATGGAATGCGCGGCAAAATCTACCGCGATAATCTCGGCTTCGGGAAAAGCCCGCCGCAGCGCGAACGCTTCCAAGCCCGTCCCGCAACCCGCCACCAGAATTCGTCGTGGCGGTTGCGGTCCGGGCGCGACGGATTGGATCCATTCCCAAGGCGGCAAGCGCCACGGAGGGCGGCGCAAAGTCGCCCTCGAAATCGCCGGATAAGGACGCAGTTCGTAGGCTGCGCGCACCTTTTGCGCGACGTCTGTGCCCATGGCCGACAAGAGGAAGTCAGCGCCGGAGCGAATGCAAGCTAACTCGCCTGCACCCGGCGTTTAGTCTTCGTGTTTCCGCAACCCGGCAAAGGCGCGAGTGACCTTTTGCGCAGTGAACTTGCCTTGCACGATATCCCACGTCGCCGCGAGGCGGCCTTCCCAGACTTTGCCGTCGGCCGCGCCTTTCGGGTCCGTGCTGGCCAGGGCATTGATCCGCACTGTCTTGGTGCCTTCGAGTTTCCAGGCGGGCTCTTCTTCGTCCTCGAAAACGAAATCGAAATCATCGTTGTACGGTTGCGCCCGGGCCCTGCGATAATCCTCGGCCAGCAGGCTGTGCGCTTTGGCCAGAAGCTTGGTCGAGCGTTTTAATTTTCCGTCGCCAAATTCGAGCAGAAAAATATCGCGCGGGCCCCACTTCCCCGCGTTGGTCACAAGCGCAACTGAACCATCTTCCGACCATTCCGCGCTGAGACCGCCGTGGCTCTCATTCTTGAAATACGGATACTTCGTCTCCAGCACGCCGAGAATGGCGAAGGGATGGAGGGAGACGATCTGGTCCTCACCGCCGCTGTCTTCTTTCGGATAAATCACCGCGAACTTCTCGTTCGGCGACATCGTGTTGGCCGCGACGAGATAATCATTCGCGAGTGCCTCCGGCAAGCCAGCGGAAGAATCCCCCTCCCCATCCTGGGCGTGCGCCCCGGTGGACAGGGAAACGAGGAAAAATAACCGACAGAGAGTGCGGAAAGGCTTCATGGTTTCGTCAAAATTACCAGCGCCGACACCGGGATACCGCCGCCCCGCGCGGACTCGACTTACTTCCCGGTGCGCTCGCCAAATTGTCCCCGCGCCAAACAGCCGCGGAAATACTCGATCGTTTCCCGGATTCCCACCTGGAAATCCACCTTCGGCTCCCAACCCAGAATCTTTCGCGCACGTCCGATATCGGGTTGCCGCACTTTCGGATCATCCACCGGCAGGGGGCGGTTAACGATCGGCCTGGCCGCGCCGGTGATGCGCATGATCTCCTCCGCAAACTGCTTGATCGTCATCTCGCTCGGGTTCCCGATATTCACCGGCTCGTGGAAATCCGACTGCGAGAGTTTGAAGATGCCGTCGATTAAATCCGAGACGTAACAGAACGA
>JBDUAE010000223.1:0-3997 GCA_040004805.1 Chthoniobacterales bacterium
CGATTTTGATCTCGGAAGTCGAGATGAGCTGAATGTTGATTCCGCCGCGACCCAGACAATCGAAGAGCCGGGCCGCGACTCCGGAATGGGAGCGCATGCCGATCCCGACCACACTCATTTTCGCGACGGCGCTTTGCGCGATTAACCGGGCCGGTCCGATCTTGCTCACGATCGGTTGCAGGATTTTCTCGGCTGCGGGTAGATCCGCTTCGTTAATGGTGAATGAAATATCGGTCGTGTTCCGTTCGGACGCGCTTTGCACGATCATGTCGACCATGATGTTCGCTTCGGCGATGGCGGAGAAGATGTGGCTTGCGACCCCGGGCACGTCGGGCGCGTCGTCGATGGTCAGCTTGGCCTGCTTTCGCTCTACGCTGACCCCGCGGACGACGACGTCCTCCATATTCGCGGTTTCTTCACGGGCGACGGTGCCGGGGTTTTGATTGAAACTCGAACGGACCTCGAAGGGCACGCTGAATTTCTTCGCGAACTCGACCGCGCGCGACTGCATGACCTTGGCACCGGCGCCCGCCATTTCGAGCAGTTCGTCATAGGAGACCTCGCCGAGCTTCGAGGCTTCGTGGACGATGCGCGGGTCGCAGGTGAAGACGCCGTCGACATCTGTGTAAATCTGACAGGCGTCGGCGTTTAGCGCGCCAGCGAGCGCGATGGCCGAGAGATCGGAGCCACCGCGTCCTAAGGTGGTGGTGTCGCCTTCTGCCGTCTGACCCTGGAATCCGGCTACGATCACGATGTAATCATCGGAAAGCAGCTCATGCACACGCTTGGGGCTGACATTGGCGATTTTCGCGCGGGTGTGGGCGCGATCGGTCAGGACGCCGGCCTCGGCCCCGGTGAGCGAGATCGCTTTTCCGCCCAAAGCGTTCACAGCCATCGCGGTGAGCGCGACGGCGGCTTGTTCACCGGTGGCGAGTAGCAGATCGAGCTCGCGTTCCGAGGGTTGGGGCGAGGTTTCGCGCGCGAGTTTAATCAAACTATCGGTGACGCCCGCCATGGCAGAGATAACGGCGACGACTCGGCACCCTTCGCGCTGCGTTTCCAGCAGGCGCTCCGCCACTTTGCGGATGCGCTCCGGATTGCCGACGGAGGTCCCGCCATATTTCTGCACGATTAGGCGCATCCGAAATCGTGAGGGTGAAGAAAGTGAAGCACGGCGGGCACAGGTTTTCGCGGAAGTGGGCGCGGTGTCAACATGCTAGCGTAGCCGTCCACCTCGCTCAGAACCCGATCGCGCGGAGCACGTCGCTCTGGTTGGGCGCGACTGAAGCCCCGGCGGTGAAGCGGACGGCATCGGGATCTTTCAGGCCATGACCCGTCACGGTGCAGACGATTTTGGCGCCGTCCGGGAGTTGCTGCATTGGAAACGCTGAGCCCGCCCCGCCCTCGCAGCTCTTGAATAATCCCGCGATGGAAGCTGCGCTGGCCGGCTCCACGAAAATTCCCTCATTTGCCGCAAGCCATTGCTGGGCGAACAGAATCTCGGCATCCGTCACGGTGTCGATGGCGCCGTGCGATTCGTGAATTGCTGCGGTGGCAGATTCCCAACTGGCCGGATTCCCGATCCGGATCGCAGTCGCGACCGTCTCAGGATGCTGGACGATTTTCCCCTGCACCATGGGAGCAGCACCTTCGGCCTGGAATCCAAGCATCGCTGGCGACCGCCTGGCCCGCCCGCAACTTTGATACTCGCGATACCCGGCCCAGTAGGCGGTGATATTTCCGGCGTTTCCCACCGGGAGAATATGCAGGTCGGGCGCCTCGCCGAGTTCTTCCACAATCTCGAAGGCGGCAGTCTTTTGGCCTGCGATCCGATGCGGATTAATCGAATTCACGATCGCAAAATCGGCGCGTGACCCGAGTTCGCGCACCACGCGGAGTGCGTCGTCAAAATTCCCGTCGATTGCCACCACCTTCGCGCCGTAGGCGTAAGCCTGGACCAGCTTGCCGGCTGCTATTTTACCCGCTGGAAGAATCACGGCGCATTTGATTCCAGCGCGCGCGGCATAAGCGGCCGCAGAGGCCGACGTGTTCCCAGTCGACGCGCAAACGACCGCCCCCTTCCCCTGCTCTACCGCTTTAGAAACGGCGACGGTCATCCCGCGATCCTTAAACGAGCAGGTCGGGTTCAGTCCCTCGTATTTCACGAAGACTTCGCAGCCGCGCCCCACTTTTTCGCTCAATCGCGAACAGGGAAGAAGCGGGGTGCTCCCCTCGCCCAGCGAAATCACGGGCGTCGCATCGTTCACCGGCAGGAAAGCGCGATATCTCTCGATCACTCCCCGGCTCCGCGGGGCGACGGGTCGATCACGTGTCATATCCATCCGCTCACGCTGCCGCATGCGCTGGCCGCGCCAAGCGGTTATTTCGTGGTCAGTCGTGCATTGTCGCCTAGATTCGCGCGTGAACCGCTTCTTCTCCCAGCTCGCTGTCGTCCTCGCCACGCTTTCGTTTTTCATCGGCGGTCGCGCCTTTTCGCAAATCGAGAAAGCCGTCGAAGCGCACGGGGGTCTCGCGAAATGGCAGAGCTTCGGCAGCGTGGAATACGATCTCGTCTACGAGCGCGCGAAGGGCGAAAAGCGCGATCACCAGATGTTTAATCTGCACACGCGGGATGGTTTGATCACCGCGGACAATTACACTCTCGGCTCGAAAGATGGCGAGGTATGGATCAAGCCCAACGCCGAGGCTCTCGGCGGAACTCCGCCGCGTTTCTACATGTGGACGCCGTTTTATTTTTTCGGCATGCCCTTTGTCTTCGCTGATCCCGGGAGCAAACACGAAGCGCTCGGATCGAAAGATTTTCAGGGGGAAAAATACGACGCAGTCCGGATCACCTTTAACGCCGGAACCGGTGATTCGCCGGACGACTACTACGTTGCCTATCTCGATCCGACTTCCGGCCAGCTCAAGCTCGCCGTTTACGTGGTCACCTATTCTTCCATGCGCAAAGGCAAAACCGTCGATCAGCTCGAGCCGCACGCGATTGTCTTCGAAGAATGGCAGGAAATCGATGGATTGAAGGTGCCGAAGACTGCTGCGTATTACGCTTGGAAAAATGAGACGATTGAAGGCGAAGCTCTCGGCCGAATGCATTTCAATAATGTGAAATTCTCTACCGCGGCGCCGGACGAATCTCGTTTTATGAAACCGGCGGACGCTGTCGTCGCGCCCAAGCCTTAGCCTAAAGTTGAGAGTTTCGCGTTGCCGGCTGAGAATGGACAAAACCTGCACGTTTTACGTCTTCCAAATCATCGATCACCGCTCCCATCCATCATGCCCGTTCTGAGCAAAGAAGATAAACTGCGCCTCCTCACTACGCTTCTGGAGAGCCGGCACGGAGACTTGCGCGAACAGAATCTGAATCGGCAGGGCAAAGGGCATTTCCATGTTTCCGGGATGGGGCACGAGGGATTGGCAGCGCTCGGCTTCGCGATGATCGAAGGCGACTACGTCTGTCCCTATTATCGAGATCGCGGCCTCGTTCTCGGTCGTGGCGTCGCCTCGCGGGAGTTGGCGCTCGATTATTTCGCGAAGCGCCAGGGCCAAAGCCACGGCCGCCAAATGCCGTCGCATTACAGCTACGCGAGTCGCGGCATTTGGAGCGTGCCGACGCCGACCGGCGCCCAACTCCTTCCTGCGTGCGGAATTGCCTGGGGAATTCAGCTCGATCAAAAGCCGAACGTCGTCGTCACCACCATCGGCGACGCCGCCACCCGGCAGGGCGATTTTTACGAAGCCGTCTGTTTTGCGAAGGAACGCCGGTTGCCCGTCCTCTTCGTGGTCGAGGATAACAAGTACGGCATCAGCAGCCCCACGAAAGACATCACACCCAAAGCGCTGGACGTCTTCCAGCCTAACGACTGGCAGGAAGTGGACGGCAGCGATGTGCAGAAAATCTACGATGCCGGTTTCGCCGCGTTTGAGAAAATGCGCAAAGGCGGCGGGCCGGCGTTTTTCTGGGTGAACATGGAGCGCC
>JBDUAE010000224.1:0-3977 GCA_040004805.1 Chthoniobacterales bacterium
GTGAGCGGAAGTCCGGCGCTGGCGTGCTCCCATTCGAACTCCGTCGGCAAGCGTGCGCCATCCCAGTTCGCGTAAGCGTCTGCCTCGAAATAACTGAGGTGAGTGACGGGCTCCGAAAGTGAAACGGGGCGAAAGCCAGAAAGGGTGAAATTCCACCAGGCGCCCTCGTGGCGTTGCCAATAGAGCGGCGCCTCCCAGCCTTGCTCCTTTACCGTGGTCCAGCCTAACGAGAGCCAAAATTCCGAGCGCTGATAACCGCCAGCTTCGAGGAAGGCGAGGTATTCGCCATTCGTGATCGGCCGGTGCGCGAGCGAAAACGGAAGGATAAGCGCGCGATGGCGCGGCCCTTCGTTATCGTACGAAAAATCGGAACCGGCGTGTCCGATTTCGACCGTCGCTTCATCAAACTCGAGGAACCGGAGCCGCGATACTTCCGCCGTCGGCGCGATGGTGGACGCCTCAAAAACCGGATGCAACGGATTTTGCGCGAAGACATGTTTGATATCCGTCACGAGCAATTCCTGATGTTGCTGTTCGTGATGAATTCCGAGGATGACGACCGGCTCCATCTCGGCCAGGAGCACTTCGTCCGCGTCTTCCAAAAGCTTGGTCACACACTCATCGATTGAGGCGCGGTAACGCAGGGTTTCCTGCACGGTCGGGCGCGAAATCAGGCCACGGAGATCGCGACGGTGCATGGTGCCGGCGGCGTTGTAGTAGGAATTAAAAAGGAAGGCGTATGCCGGTACTTCGGAGCGGTAGCCCTGTATCCACGCCTTGACGACGAAGGTCTCGAAGAACCAGGTGGTGTGCGCGAGATGCCATTTCGTCGGGCTCACATCGGGCATCGATTGCACGACGAAGTCTTCCGGTTGCAGGCCGCGACAAAGGCGGGCGCTGAAATCGCGGACCGCGCGATAGCGTGACAAAAGCGAGGCGCGATCCGTGCTCGGCGATTGCTGCGCGGGAGTTGTGAGAAGGGATGAAGCCATGCCGCGGGTTAACCTTCCGCTTCCTGATCGTCGCGGGCAGCTTCTACCATCCGATCGTGCACCGCTTCCTCGAGGCCGCCCGCCACGAGATGGGCGCCGAGCGATTCATCATCATCCTCGAACCCTTCACGCGGGACGCGATGGCCGTGTTCCTCGGGAGATTCGTTGCGCTCGCTCATGCTGTCTGCGACCGCGTTGGCATCATCGGCAGAGGCGATTTCTTCGTGGCCGAGCAACTCCTTGCGGGCCTGATCCCAATCCGCGTCGGTAAATTCGTCGGGCCTTCGCTCGTTGATCAAGGCTATCTCACGCGCGCGCGTTTCGATCATTTCAGGCGTCGCGGCGCCCATGCCATTGCCGTGCAGTGAGATTTTGCCCAATCCTGTGTTCGAGTGCTCATTCATAACGTCTATTATACGCAGGATAGATGCTGTGTGTGCGCATGGAAGAAAATATCCGCCGAAAATCCGAAGGACCAAGCGCAACAGAACCCGTCCGCGGAATGATCCTGCCGCTCGAAAACGGGGGCTATGTGGCCTTCGACGAATATGGTGATCCGGCGGGCGTGCCGGTAATTTTTTGTCACGGCTGGCCGAGTTCGCGGACGATGGCGCAGCTCGTGGAAACGGCGGCGTTGGAAAATGGGGTGCGCGTGATTTCACCGGATCGTCCCGGCATTCGCGGGTCGAGCTATCAGAAAGGGCGCACCCTGGAGGATTGGCCCGCGGTGGTGCGGGCGTTGGTCGAGCATCTTTCGCTAGACCGGTTTCATCTACTCGCGATTTCCGGGGGCGCGCCGTATGCCTACGCGACGGCGCGGGCGCTGCCGGAGCAGGTGCGAGCCCTTGCAATCGTGAGTGGCGCTCCGCCGTTGGTCGGGCTGGAAGATCACAGCGGGTTGCTGCCGATGCACCGTCGCTTGCTACGCGTGTATGCGTGGCAGCCGGAAGTCTTGCGCGCGCTCTTTCATTTGGCGCGACCATTCTTGCTTGTTCGCCCACCGCTGCGGCTGCGGCCACTGCTTCTGCGATTTCTCCAACCTTGCGACGCACAAGCGCTACGGGAGCGGGCTGCGTTCGAAAGCTGTTTCGAGAGCGCACGCCAAGCCTGGAGCGGGTCGGCCCAGGGGTTGATCGCGGATGCGGAAATTTATGTGCGGCCGTGGGGATTCGAGCCGGAAGAGATCCAGCGGCCGGTGCGGATGTGGCACGGGAAAGAGGATCGGACGTTTGCCTTCCATCTGGCGGAGGAACTCTGCGCCCGGCTCCCAGATTGTCGGCTAAATTTGGTGGAGAACGCGGGCCATTATTCGCTGCCCATCCGTTACATGGGCGAGATTTTACGCGACCTCGTTGAGCACTAAGAGGCGTCGGCGTCAGAAGCGCGTCGCACATTTTCCGTGCTTCCAAGCATGACTGGTGGAAACTGAGGCGTGGAAGATTTTACCGCGGGAGCGACAAATAATCAGCCGACGCGTCGGCAAGCGACGCTGGGGGCGGAATGGGATCAGCGCATCCATCAACTGGTCGCGGACTGGGGTGCGGAGAAATCGCCGGAGTTGGTCGAGGAAATGATCATGACCGCGCTGAAAATGGCGCGCGATAAAATGGGCACAGCGGACCTCAAGCTGATGAACCGTTCGCTGAAGGAGATGCGCTACGCGGCGAAAGTGTTCTCCGGTTACCGCCAGTTTCGGAAAGTGTGCGTCTTCGGGTCGGCGCGCACGTTGCCGACGGCGCCAGAATTTCAGGTGGCGGAAGAATTTGCGCGCCTGATGGTGGCGGAAGATTACATGGTGATCACGGGCGGCGGTGACGGCATCATGGGCGCGGCGCAGCGCGGCGCGGGCCGGGAGCACAGCTTCGGGCTAAATATTCGGCTGCCGTTCGAGCAGCGCGCGAACGAGACGATCGATGGCGATCCGAAGCTGATAAACTTTAATTATTTCTTCACCCGCAAACTCAATTTCGTAAAGGAGACGCACGCTCTCGCGCTCTTTCCGGGCGGCTTCGGAACGATGGACGAAGGCTTCGAAGCGCTCACGCTCATGCAAACCGGCAAAGCGCGGATCATTCCGGTGGTGTTCGTCGATCGCCCGAATGGAACCTATTGGGAGACGTGGATGAAATTTCTCACCGAGCATCTCTACAAGCTGGGCTTGATCGGCGAGGAGGATTTTTATCTATTCAAAATCGTCCACGACGCACGCGAGGCGGTGCAGGAGATTCTGCATTTCTACAAGACATACAACTCTGCGCGTTGGGTCGGCGATCAGCTCGTGATCCGAATAAACAGCCGTCTCACCGCGTCGGCGATGCAGGAATTAAACGACAAATTTTCCGACATCGTCCGGACGGGCGATATCCAGCAAGGCACGGCGCTGCGACAGGAGAAGAACGAGCCGGCAATCTGGGATCTGCCGCGTTTGGTGCTGACGCCGCATCGGCGGGCGTTTGGACGTTTCCGGCAATTGATCGATGTGATCAACGAATCGGAACTCGCATAGTTACGCGGCGGTCTCGGCTTTTTTTTCCAGGATGTAATCGTTGATCGTATTCACGCTCCGGAGCGCCTTGGCGGCTACTTCCGAATTCGGCACGCCCACACCGAATGTCTTCTCCATGCTGACGACGAGTTCGAGGGCATCGATGGAATCGAGGCCGAGGCCGTCCGGACCGAAGAGCGGAAGATCATCACCGATCTGGTCCGCCGTAGTCTGGAGCATCAGGTTCTTCACGAGCATTTCCTTGATGCTGGGACGGAGATCAGGTTCGGACATAAAAACGCGAGCCGCGAAGGTGTCGTAACCTGTCGCGAAGTCAACCGCCAGAGGGTTTCATAAACTTGGAGCGCGTGTCATCCTGAGGCGGCGCAGCGCGCCGAAGGATCTCGCGTTGGCGGCCATATCGCACCGCTGGCATAAGGGCGTCTCAGCACCCAGTGCGGGATCCTTCGTCGTCTGCGCGACTCAGGATGACGCCGCCC
>JBDUAE010000225.1:0-3974 GCA_040004805.1 Chthoniobacterales bacterium
GGACCCATTATTCCCTTGCCCCAAACCTAACCCAACCAATGGAGAAACTAATGATCAGACATGTTTTCAATAAATTAGGAATCCGTCGAACGGCTCTCGTAGCCGGCGTCGGAACTTCCTTGTTCATCGCCTCGAGCGGCTTTGCGCAGAATCCAACCCCGACCCCAGCGGCAGCAGCCGGGGACGCCACGACCGAGCGCGTTTTCGTAACCGGCTCGTATATCCCCACCGCTGAGACTGAATCGGCGCTGCCGGTCACAGTTTACACCGCGGCCGTCTTGCAAAAGCAGGGTGCCAACACCCCGGCGGAAGGTTTGCGTCAGTTGCCCTCCTTCGTCGGTAACACCACCACGGAAAACGATTCCAACGGTGGCGACGGAACGGCTCAGATCGCTCTGCGCGCTCTGGGAGCCGGCAATACGCTGACTCTGATCAACGGTCGCCGCGCTTTCAACTTCTCCGATATCAACCTGATCGGGCTCGGTTCTATCTCTCGGACGGAAGTTTTGAAGGATGGCGCCTCCTCGATTTACGGATCGGATGCAGTCGCGGGTGTGGTTAACTTCATCACCATCAATGGACCGAACGAAGCCCCCTACCAGGGTGCTGAAATTTTCGGCCTCTACGGAAATACGACTGACACCGATGCTCACGTCATCCAGTCCTACATCAAGGGCGGCATCACGGGTCTGGACGGTCGGGCTGCTATCGCCTTCTCGGCGGAGTATTATTCGCGTGCGAACTTGTTTTCGCGTGACCGAGACATTTCGAGAACCGCCGATGCTTCGAATGATGCAACTGGTCTTGGGCTCGGAGGTCTTAATACCAGTAGCGGGACCTACGGTGGACGTGTTTCCGTTTCGGGCGCACCAGGCGGATTGTTTCCGGTTACCGGCCAGTTGGTCCTCAACGACCTTACCAACAATCAGGTTACCCCGGGCAGCTATCGCCGTTTTGAACCCGCGGTCCCGGGACCAGGCGAGTTTGCTCCCGGCACAGACCCGTCGCGTTTCAACTTCCGCGCCTACACTCCGGCCATTCCGGCGCAGGAGCGTTTCGATTATTACGTCAACGGCTCCTACAAGATCTTCGGCGAAGGCCTGATCGCTTATGGGGATATCATGTATTCGCACTTGACTCAGGACAACGGTCTGGCCCCGGCGCCGTTCTCGATTTCGAATGCCTTTAATGGGCGAAATGAAGCCCGCGCTTCTATTTTCAACCCATTTGGCAACCGGCTCAGCTCAGTCCGTTACCGCTTGGTCAACGATTTGGGAAATCGGCGCTCGTTCTTCGATAAGGACGCCACCCGCTACTCCGGTGGCCTAAAAGGCGATTTCAACTTCACGGGCAATTCCTTCATCAGCCACTTCGGGTATGACACGGGCTTTGTTTACGACCGCTTCAACGAGGTTGAGACCGACAGCGGCGACGCCATTCGCTCAAGAATCGTCGCGGAAATTGCCGCGAACAATTTCAACCCATTCATCGGCGTGAACGCGCCAGTGATCGGAACGGCTCCCACGTATCTCAACGGCGTCCCGACGGGTGGGTTCGCTGCTTACAACAATGCCGCCGCCGCCGCCAGGTCGGCCTACATCGGGACCACGCAGTTCCTCGGCCGCGACTATTTGCTTGACCTTAAGACTAACGCGCACCTCTTCCCGAACCTTTACAACGGCGGTATTGACATCGCCTTGGGTTACGAGCATCGCCAGTCCCGGAACGAGACGGTTCCAGATAACATTCAGTTGGGTGGAGACCAGCTTGGCTTCAACGGAGCCGCGGCTTCGCGGACCACTCAGGAAGTTGACTCCTTCTTTGGAGAACTCGTCCTGCCCATCGTGACTTCTACGATGAATGTTCCGTTCGTTCGCTCATTTGAGATCGGTCTCGCCTTCCGCTACGAGAAGTTCAAAGATACGGACAATATCCTCAAGCAAGAAGCTTCGTTTGATAATATTAACCCCGACGAAGACTTCGGAGGCAGCCCACGGCTCTCCATCCGCTACCAGCCCATCAACGACCTGACCCTGCGCGCCACCGCTTCGCAGTCCTATCAGGCGCCGGCGCCGAACCAACTCTTCTTGCCGGTGGTTCAGGACTTCCCGGTGTTGGTTGATCCGTTTAACCCGGGCGGCACAGTTACGGTGCAGCCACCAGATGGCGTCTACCGTGGTGGAAATCCGAACCTGCGTCCGGAAACTACGGATGAGTACACCGCTGGTTTCGTCTACTCTCCTAGCTACATCAAAGGGCTAACGATCACGGTTGATTACTATAATCTGTTTACCACCAACTTGATCATTGACGGCAATAGCTACGCGCAGTTCCTGCTCTCGAGTAATATTGTCGATCCGGACGGTGCCGGCAATGGTGCTGGCTTCCCCGGTGCCCCTGGTGGAACCGGGCTGGGCGTCACCCGCTTCGCGGATGGCACGCTGGACTCCATTGACTCCAGCATCTTTAACGCCGGGCGGCGTAACGTTCAGGGCTTGGATATCACCGCGATTTACCAGTTCCCAACCGCCCGCTTCGGAACGTTCACTCTGTCGGGTGGCTTAAACCACTTCTTCACCTATAAAATTGAAGCTGTCCCAGGACAAGGCTACACCAACTTCCTCGGAAACTATAACAACGGCACATTACCGCTGGCCCCTGGCGCGATTCCGTTCAATAAAGGTATCCTGAAAGGTGAGTGGGAAGGCACGACGGGCTGGATGAATGGCTTCGACTTCAACGCTACGATGAATTATATCGGAGACTACGAAGACGATCCGAGTTTCCTCGCGGTAAATCAACCGTTCACCCCTGGTGGCACGGCCGCGAACCCGACCTATCCGTTCCATCGTCGCGTGACGCAGTATGTTACGCTCGACATGCAACTGAGCTACGAGTTCCGGAAGCCTTCGATCGAGCCCATCGCGGCCGGCAAGGACTTCTCGAAGGATGGCAAGAGCATGGCACCGGCCACGGCCGGAGTTGAGTCGGCTTCTATCTGGCAGCGGATCCTCTGGAATACCAAGGTTACTGCTGGTGTGAATAACGCCTTTGATCGTCAACCCCCGAGTGTTCTCGGTGCGTTCAACGATAACTACGATACGAGACTCTACTCGATCCGTAACCGTTACTGGTACGTGAGTCTGACGAAGAAATTCTAAGAGTCAGAGTTCTGAGCATTGCAGGGCGGGTGGCGATAGCGCCACCCGCCCTTTTTGCTTTTGATCTCTGGCCGACGGGCTCAATTCAGCGATCAAACGTCTATGAACGAAGGGTCGAAGTCTCTGGAGGGCGTGGGTGCCTCCGCCCCCTCGAAGCGGCGCCGGTTTTCCGGACGCTCTGCAAAAATTGAGAAATCGTGATCTAAATCTTTCCCACCCGAGAAAGTTTGTGAACCCGAGGGGCATTCGTCGGCGGAAGGGGCGCCTTCGATCCGGCGGCTGATCCTGTGAACTGGCCGAGCTGGTGTGAACCGCGCCCTCAATCGGAAATCCGCCGATGGTTTTCCGCATTTAACGACGACTACGAAGAGTGAACATTGGCATTACGGCGGGCGGCAGAAATCCCGCCCGCTTGTTTTCCGGCGGTCCGCGGGAATCGGTAGCTCCATGCGGAGCTTGCGCTCCGGTGCATCCGTATGATATCGAGAGAAACAATGGTGACGCAGCAAACAGCAGCCCCTAGACGCCGTACGGTTGCGCGAAGGAAGGAGCGGAATGAATCTAAAGGGGTCCGGGCCGCATCCGCTGTTGCCGCTGGAACGCCCCAGAAGGCATCGCTATGGATTCTCGGGCGCTGGCCCGATTTGTTCCTTTTCGTTGCCACCCCCGCGCTGCTCATCCCTCTTTTCGCGGCCGCGCAGGCGCGGTGGTCGGCTCAGGATATATTTTTGTTCGTGGGGGCGTTCGGCGCGATGGGTCATCACCTGCCAGGGATGATTCGCGCGTATGGCGATCGCGCTTTGTTTGAACGCT
>JBDUAE010000226.1:0-3944 GCA_040004805.1 Chthoniobacterales bacterium
CGCACGATCCCGAAATCCTGGTCGCGCATCATGATCGGGTTCGAGGTGCCCCATTTGTTGCCGGTAAAAAGCCGGGTCGTGACAAAATAGACGTCCGCCTTGAAAGGAGAATTGAAGGCGTATTTCCACGATTTCAGCTTGGTCAGGATCGGGATGTTATCCGTCGTCAGGGTGTGCTTGCCTGGTCCGAAGGTGTCGCCGAATTCGCCCAGATAAACGAACTGCGCGATCTGCGATTCGCGGACGATGAGTTGCGCGCCGTTTTTGATCTCAGCGTCGTTGTCTTCGAAGCGGAAGGAGATGGTGTCGCGGGAGTCGTCGGTCCAATCGATGACCTCGATGGCCTGACCGCGGATGAAGTTTAGGATGCCCATAATGTTCTTTCGGTTGGGGGTTTGGTTGAGCGGAAAACGTTATCGTCCCGCTGGAAAAGGCAAAGCTTTCTTGTGTGCCGCCTTCAGATAAATCAGCCGCGCTGCCCGCGGGTGATGCGCACTTCCGGACGGTAAGTCACGCGCACCAGCAAGTCACCGCGGCCACCGCGCGCGTTTGGCAAACCCTCGCCCGGCACTCTTAGGATTTCGCCCCGAGCCGCGCGCGCGGGAATCTTTACCCGCACCATCCCGCCGGTCGCGCCCGCCACCGTTTCCGTTCCGCCGGCGACGGCGCGCTCCGCGCTAATCCGGAGATCGCAGCGCAGATCGGAGCCCCGCACTTTGAAACGAAAATGCGGCCGCGCCCGCACGCGCACTTGCACCGCGCCGCCGGCTGCTCGCGCGATCCGAAAACGCGCGCCCGGCGCCGTCTCGGGAGGAATCGTTAGGCGATAAAGTTCGCTCTCAGTTTGCGCCGGATCCTTCACCCGCACCTCGAGCTCTGTCCCGCGCAGGAACTCCTCGATTCCCAGCAGTACCTCCTGCGAAATATTGCGCTCGATTCGGCCCCGCGTTTGCGGAGCATCTCTTCCAGAAACTTGGCGATCGTATTCGCGGCGGCGCGTCGGATCGCTCAAAGTTTCGTGCGCTGCATTCAACGCTTCCATCCGCGCCGCCGCTCCCGGCGTAGTCGCGTTCACATCGGGGTGATGCTGTTTCGCCAGCGCGCGATAGGCGGCACGCACCTCCGCGGTAGTGCAGTCACGAGCCAACCCCAGGGTCGCGTACAGATCGGGTCGACTCGTCACAGGAGTTACGCCCTCGCCGCGATTTCGCGCACGCCCTCTACGAGGCGCGCGACTTCATCCGCGGTGGTGTAACAGGCGCAACCGGCACGCAGAAGTCCATCGCGAGATTGTCCGAGGCGCTCTACCGCAGTGGTCGCGTAAAAATCTCCGTTTGAAGCGAACACGCCTCGTTCCGCGAGCTGGCGCGACACTTCCAGAGACGGCACTTTCTTCAGCGCAAATGAGACCGTCGGCGTCCGCGGCGCGTCCGGCGGCGGGCCATAAAGTTGCAGACCATCGATCTCGGCCAGGCCTTCCCAGAGCTGCGTCATCAGCGCCTGCCCGCGTTCGTGCAGCGCCGCGAAAGCACTCGTTAGCCGAGACCTCCGGGTTGGCCCCGGCGCCATCCCGGCCAAAAAATCGACCGCCGCGGCTGCTCCCGCGATGCCCTCGTGATTTTGCGTCCCGGTCTCCGCCCGTTCCGGCGCGGTGTTGGGCGAGGGGAGGAGCTTGGGGAAATCCAGCGCCGCCAGCAATTCTTCCCGACCGTAAAGGACTCCGAGGTGCGGCCCGTAAAATTTGTAAGCCGAGCAGCTCAGAAAATCGCAATCCAACTCCCGCACATCCACCAGCGCGTGCGGCGCATAATGCACTGCATCCACGAAAACCTGTGCGCCTAATTCGTGCGCCATCTGCGCGGCGCGTCGGATATCGTTGATCGTGCCGAGCGCGTTCGAGGCCGCGCCGATCGCCACCAGCCGCGTCCGTCCATTCAAGCGTCGGCTAAAATCTTCCCAATCCAGTTGCCCCGTCTCCGGGATCATCTTCACCACCCGGATCGTCACTCCGCGTTCCTTCTCCAGCGCGCGCCACGGCGCGATGTTCGCGTGATGATCCAGCTCGGTCAGCAGGATTTCATCCTCCGGGCCGTAACCGCGACCGAGCGCACGCGCCAGATGAAAAGTCAGCGTCGTCATGTTGGAACCGAAGGCGATTTCCGTCGGCGCCGCGTTCAGAAAATCGGCCAGCGCTTCCCGCGCGCCCCGAATGATCGCGTCCGTCTCCTGGCTGGTCGGAAACGCCCAATGCGAATTCGCATTATGCCGCAGCAGATAATCGCTCACCGCTTCCGCGACCGCGCGCGGCACCTGCGTCCCGCCCGGTCCATCAAAATAGGCGATAAGCTGATCGTGCTGCATCCGCTCTAGTGCGGGAAAGTGCGACCGAATTTCGGCGACGGACAAAATCTCAACGGGCGCGGCGGCAGTCAGCATCGCCAAGTCTGGCCGCGGAATCTGGCCTCCGCCAGTTTCTTCCTTCCGGACCCGTCCGCGCCTCGGTGAAATCTCTACTCCGGAAACAGGTTTGCCCGACCCGCACTCGATGTTATACCGCTCGGCGTGAGCAAACCGGCCACGACGTTGGATAAACCCGAGCCGCGTTGGCAGGCCCTCCTTGCTCTTCTCGCCGTCGGCGGCATCAATCTCGCCTTGCCCGATTGGCTCAACCTCGCGCCGAAGTGGATTCTGCCCTCGCTCGTCCTCGGTCTCCTCATTCCTTCCATTGTCACGCATCGCACCCGGCGTTTTCGGGTTAACTATATTCTCGGACTCACCATCAACGGCGTCATCACCGTCGACCTCATCGGTTCCGTCGTCCTTCTCGTCGACGGGCTGGCCACGCATCCGCAAAAAGGCATGCCCGCACTCGTTTCCGGCGGCGCGCTTTGGTTGAGTAATGTGCTCGTCTTCGCGCTCTGGTATTGGCGGCTCGACGGCGGCGGGCCGAACGAACGCGAAGAGCATCCCGAGTTTGGCAGCCGCAGCTTCCTCTTCCCGCAGATGCAGATCGAAAAATCAGAACGCAGTCGCTTTGGCGTGGCGGAGAAATGGCGGCCGCACTTCATCGATTATCTTTTTCTCGCCCTCATGCAGAGCTCCACTTTCGGCCCGACCGATACGCCCATTCTCTCGCTCTGGGCCAAAGTGGTCACCATGATCCAGGTCCTAATCTCACTCGTCATCGTGGTCCTGCTCATTTCCCACGCCGTCGGCGCGATCTGAGGAGTTCGCTGCCTAACGAGTCGGCTATTTTTCGAGGCTCGCCGTCAGCGCCTTTTCCTCAGGCAGGAGGCTGTCGGGCGGAATCTGTTGCTGCTCAATCCGCGCATCCTCGGCATGTCCGGCTGCGGTCAGGACGGCGGCGTGTACGGCGAGCGCGGAGGGCGTGAGCGCGCGGGGAGAGATTTGGATTTTATCGTAAACCGCGAGCGCATCCGCGGGCCGGTTTTGCCTCAAGCGAACGAGCGCGAGCAGAGTGCGATGGGGCAGGCTCGTGGGTTCGCGTTCGACCAGACCTTCAGCGGTCGCGGCGATTTCCTGCAGCGCGGTGGCCGGCGGATTCAGCAAGAGCCGAGTGTAGGCTTCGTCGTTTTGCACCGCGGTATCCTTCGGCCAGAGCGGCAACATCGCGGCTAGGACGGCGTGGATTTGTCCGGTGTTGCGTTCGGCTTGCGCGATCCGGAGCCGGCCTTCGTACGCGGGACGCGCGTGCGGCGCGACCTTGATCGCGTTGGCATAGCTGGTGTCGGCTATTTCCCAGGCGGCGTTTTTTTCCGCGTAGGCAGCGAGCGTCATCAATTTCTGCACGTCGCCGCCAGTCGCTTCCAGCGCGCGCTGCCAGTTATTTTCCGCGGCGGTCTTTTCGCCGAGCTGCGCATCACAACGGGCCAGATACATGCGCTGCTGGAAAGGTTCGAGCGGCGAACGCTCGCCCGTGAGGA
>JBDUAE010000227.1:0-3926 GCA_040004805.1 Chthoniobacterales bacterium
GTCGCGCTCATGGGATGGGCGTGATTGTCGATCGCCTTCGTCGCAGCAATCACCCGCGCAATCCCGGGATCGATCTTCGTCTCGGTAGGATCAGCGACGGCGCTGGAGTGTAGTGCCGCGAGGGTTAGGCACATCGCCAACACGCCAGATCCCGGAAGATGAAGTTTCATGCGCTCAGGACACACAAAATCGGCGCGGGCGAGAAGTCTTTTCGGGCTGCCGCCGAGCGGGCCCTAAGTGCCACTCGCTCCTTTTTGCCGAAGGTCACTGGCTTCTCAGATCCTTTCCAAAGCTCGCTCGGCGACGGGATCGCGGCCCTCGTCGAATTCGATGTGATCGATGAGAGTGTCGATCGGTTTGCCGGTGAGGCCGCTCTCCTGAATGCGCTGGGGGAGGACGTGGCTGCGCTCGTCGCGCCAGCCCAGCTTGGCGATGAAGCGGTTCCAGATGTGGCATTCCTCATCGATGCGCGGGGTGCCGTGGGCGTGGGCCCAGTGTAGGATGGCTGCGTCGGGCTCGCCGGCGAGTGTGAGCTCCCGGATCTCGGAATAGGAGACACCGAGGAAGCGGCAGCAGCGACCGTCGAGGGTAGTGAGGTGGGGCTCGCCCAGGTTCTCCACGTAGTCCGGCGGGAGCTGGCCGGCGGCGTGTCGGCGAATCTTATCCAGCATCCGCCCGAAGTAGATGAGGCGGCCCACTTTATCGTAGCAACTGCGCAGACCAGGAACGTTTGGCATCGGTAACCATTAGCGAGGGCTGGTTGCGCTCGCCAGTTTTGGTGGGCGGAGTGGATCGGTTGCCCGACTTCATCGGAGGAAATATGAAGAGCAGGGTTCGGCACGAGAAAATTGGTCCAGAACCGATGCTCGCAAGTTCGGTTGCGACGCCGTGGCAGACAAAACCACCTATGCGAACGATTTGTTGCCTGGATAAAGCGCGTCTCGCGCGCTGGCGATGGTGTCTCGCGATCGCGAACTATAATGACGATTTCCACCTGGTCGCCGGCTACCTTGTGCTCGCGACGCGATGGGCGATCTGGGAGAGCCGCGGCTTCCCCGCAAAACGCCTCGCCACTTCGGCGACGGATGATATATATGCCGTCCGGCGGCTGATTGAATCATGAAAGCGAAACGAAAGACGAATGGCGCGACAATAGTGCTCGCATTTGTGGCTCGCGCGGAGCGGGCATTCAGCCGCGTTGCACGGACCCTCGTGAGGAGACCCTTCGTTCAGGATTTCTCGCAGTCGTGATTTCCAGCGGGGAAGGCCCAGACGGGAAATGTCAGAAAAAAGGACTAGCTCCGAGGAGTGACCCAGCCCTGAGGAAGAGGCGGTCAGATTCAGAACCAGTGCAGCGCAAGATGGTTCGCTTCGTCTCGTGCGTGCTGTGCCTAGTGGCTCTCCCCGTGGCAGCGGGACCGAAGCCCATGCCCAAGCCCGCGATAGGTGTGGCGGTGGCGCCGACTCCTGGCTGGGTGAAAGCGATCGAGCCTGCCGCGCTCCCTTCCGGGTCTTCGGAAGCGGCCAGCGGCGGGATGATCCGGGTACTCCTCGATCGACAGGTGAATGTGGCGACCGCGTCCTTCTATTATCATGAAGCGCGCAAGATTATATCCGAGACCGGCGTGCAGAACGGCGCGGCGGTCACCGTCAACTTTGATCCCACCTACCAGAAACTGACGTTCCACTATATCCGGGTAAGACACGGCGACCGTGTGAGCGACCAAGGCGACCCCGCGCAGATCCAACTCTTCCGTCGTGAGCGCGACCTGGAACGGTTTATCTACGACGGCGATTACACCGCGCAGCGTGAGTTGGAAGACATCCGCGTTGGTGACGTGATCGAGTTTGCCTACACGATCGACGGCGCCAATCCCGTGAAGGCCGGGAAGTATTCGGTCGTTTTCTCGACGGAGTGGAGTTATCCGGTGAGACGGGTGGTGACGCGTTTCCTCTACCCGCCTTCCCGGGCGCTACAGTTTCGGGAGCGCAACCGCAAACTCCATCCTGTTACCACATCCAGCGGAGGTGTGATCGAATGGTTAGCCGACCAGGAAAGCGTACCCGGCCGGTTCGTGGGGGATGATACTCCGGTCGATTACGAACCGCGTGGTTCACTCCAAGTCTCGGAGTTTAAGAGCTGGAAGGAGCTAGTCGAATGGGTGCAACCGCTCTTCCAAGTGTCGCCTCCGGCTTCGCCGGAGTTGAAGGCCGAAGTGGAAGAGCTGAAGGCCATCGCGGACCCAGAAGCGCGCATTATCACGGCCTTGCGATTCGTGCAGGAAGAGATTCGATATCTCGGGATCGAGTTAGGAGTCGGATCGCATCAACCCGCCGCGCCGGGCGAAGTCCTGCGCCGCCGCTTTGGCGATTGCAAAGACAAGTCCCTTCTCCTCGCCACTCTGCTGCGCGCGAGCGGGATCGACGCCGCGCCCGCTCTGGTCAACACCGATTACCGAAGTAGCGTCGCCGAAAGGCTTCCGGCGCCTGAGGATTTCGACCACGCGATTGTGCAGGTGCGTTGGGAAAAGGGAGACGCCTTTCTGGATGCGACGAGAACCGGTCAACGGGGGCCGCTCTCGCAGATTGGGGTGGGAGATTACCGATGCGCCCTCGTCTTGCGCGACGGCAACGATCGCCTAACGACCTACGCGCCGCCGCCGGACTCGAAACGTCGTCGCGAAGCGAAGCAAAGCTTCCGTGTTCCAGCGCCCGGTGGAGAAGGCGAGTTGGACGTGGTCACCACCTATTACGGTGTTGCGGCCGAGAAGTTACGTAATTCCTGGGCCGTCGGCGACCCGGAAACGATTCAGAAAGATTACCTGCAGTATTATGCCGCGCGTTATCCAAAGGCGCAGGTGCGCGCGGCGCTCCGGTTGGAGGAAGTGGAGGGCAGCAACGCCTGCCGCGTCTCCGAATTCTATCGCATACCGGAGTTTTGGGGAAGAGACGAGACCACGCAGAAGTGGACCCTCGACCTTTACCCGACCGAGACCTCGCAGGCGATGGGCTCGGCCGGCTCCGCGCAGCGCGATGATCCGCTGGCACTGGAGTACCCGATTGAAGTGGTAGAGGAAATCCGGGCCGAGATGTTCGAACACTGGGATCTCTCAGCTCTACCCATCACAAAAACGAACGCCTTTTTCTATTATACCGAAGCGGCCGTCAGCCGCGGACGCGAGCTGCTAATATCCTACTCTTACCGTAGCTTGGTCGATCGCGTGATGCCGGGGGAGGTGTCGGTTTACAACGCCGAGCTGACGAAGATCAAGGATACCCTTGGCTACAAGCTAAGTTACACGGCCCCGATAGCAAGCGGAGTGGTCGCCAACTTGAACAACTTCAATTGGAAGGTCGCAGCCGTCTGGTTGCCCACAGTCCTCCTCGCTCTGCTCGCCAGCCTGCTCTTCGCCCTGCTCAGCAAAAGGCGGGTGCCACTCCCGCCGCCGACCGGCGGGAAAGTGTACCCACGCCTCGGAGGCTGGCTCATTCTGGTAACGCTTCAAATGCTGGCGCGACCAACGATCGCCTTGCTCACGGCTCGTTCACTATTTCCTACGATCTTTATTCGATCCACTTGGCTGGAGTTTACCACTCCGGGAACGGCGACGTATCATCCCGCGTGGGCGGCTTCGCTGATGTTTGAACTCTTTTACAGCTCGATTCTCTTTGTCGCCGGTCTGCTTCTGATTTTTCTCTTTTTCCGAAAGCGCGCTGCTTGGCGGTGGGCTTATGTAGTCTTGCTCCTCGGAACCGTCCTCGGCCTCGGGATCGACAGTTTGCTAACGTATGACCTTCCTAGCGCAAAAAACACACTGGCAGCAACTTGGCGATCCGCCGTCCAGGTAATTGGCGGGGCAGCGGTCTGGATCCCGTATTGCCTGATCTCAAAACGTGTGCGCGGAACCTTCCGCTACTGAGACTTT
>JBDUAE010000228.1:0-3925 GCA_040004805.1 Chthoniobacterales bacterium
GCCGAGCCGCGAATCAAAGCGGACCAGTACGAGATGGTTTTGTCGCGCGCGGTCGCACCCAAATCTTCACCGGAAGATTGAATCGGAGCGGCGGCGCCGATGGCACTGACTGGCGCCATGTAGATATGTTGCGTGGCGAGAGCGATGAGCGCTCCCGCCGATCCCGCGTTGGGGTTAATGAAGGTGTAGGTCGGGATGCGAGCGCGGTTGAGCACATTGGTAATTTCCTCCGCGCTATCGAGTCGGCCCCCATAGGTGTTCATTTCGAGAATGATGGCGGAGGCGTTTTTAGTTTCTGCTTCCTTCAAGATTCGGCGCAGGAAGAAGAACATCGGCGGCGAGACCTCGCCTTGGAGCGGGACCACCACGACGTCGCCGGCGCGGATTTCCTCCCGCGCGTGGACGCTCGGCACTGCGGCGGCGAGGCCCGCGAAGAAAAGGAGCGAATAGATGAAGGATTTCATGGCGGAGTAAAGGTTGCGGTGGCGGGTTTGGCGGGCCGCATCTAATTTGCCACCCGCCGCGCGCCAGACGAGCCAAAAGCGAACGCATGGGCAGCATTCCCCAACAAACGATTGAGCAAATCGCGGCCGCAAACGACATCGTCGAAGTCATTGGCTCGTACTTCCCGTTGAAGCGCGCAGGGGCCAGCTTCAAAGCGCTCTGTCCGTTTCATCAGGAAAAGTCGCCGTCGTTTAATGTCAGTCCGCAACGGCAGTCGTTTCATTGCTTTGGCTGCGGCGTGGGCGGGAGCGTTTTCCGTTTCGTGATGGATTACGAGCATCTCGATTTCCCTTCTGCGGTGAAAAAATTGGCGACGCGCGTCGGCATCACCGTGATCGAAGAACGGGGCGCCGAGGGGAGCGATGATCGGCAACTGGAAACGCGGCGCACGCTGTTGCAGTTGCACGCGGAGGCAGCGGAATGGTTTCACGAAAATTTACTGAAACGGGAGTGGGCGAAATCAGCCCGAGATTATCTGAAGCAGCGCGGCATCGATCGGAACGTGGCGGCGAACTGGCAGATCGGCTTCGCGCCGGAGAGCTGGGATTCATTCTTAAACTGGGCGCGGGAACGCGGCTATCGCCGGGCGGAAATTTTGCAGAGTGGACTCGTTAAACCACGCGATGAAGATCGCCCGGATGGCGAAGTTTACGATCGCTTTCGCGGTCGGGTCATGTTTCCCATTTGCAACGACGTTGGAGAAGTCATCGCGTTTAGCGGTCGCGTGCTGAGGAGCGAGGCGGAGGCGGCGAAATATCTCAACTCCCCAGAGACGCCGCTCTTTCGAAAAGGCAACGTTCTCTTTGGCCTGCATAAAACCAAGCGCGCTTTGATCGATGCCGGAAGCGCGATCGTGTGCGAAGGCCAGCTGGATTTGATCACGCTTTTCGAAGCTGGCATCACCAACGTGGTCGCGCCGCAGGGGACGGCATTTACCGAGCAGCAGGCGCGTATTTTGGGACGGTTTGTCGAGCAAGTGGTGCTTTGTTTCGACGCCGATTCCGCCGGACAAAAGGCGGCGGAACGTTCGCTCGAATCGTTGCTGCAGAATAATCTGGTGGTGCGAATCGCGGAGATGCCCACCGGGGAGGACCCGGATTCGATCGTGCGCGGCCAGGGCCGGGAAGCCTTTCAGCAACTTGTCTCGGAGGCGCGAGATTTTTTCGATTACTGGATCGAGCGCGAAGCGGCGGCGACCGATCTTTCGACCATGGGTTCGAAGATGCAACTCGCGCGGAAAATGGCGGAGACGGTGGCGCGGGTGCACGATCCCATCATGCGTGCGGAAGTCGCGAGCCGGGTCGCGGCGCGGATCGGGGTCGCGGCGCGCGATTTTGATGCGCTCCTGAAAAAGCCGACGCGGAGCTACGCGCCCGAAACACGGGACGTACCCACGGCGCCTCTGCCGGCGCCGCGCCACGATATCGCGATGTTGTGTCTGCTGGCGCTAAGGGACGCGGAGGCGAGGGCGGAATTGCTGAGTGAAAACTGGCAGGATCTTTTGGCGGAAACTCCGGATGCGGAAATGCTGCGGCGAATTTTGGAAAGCGATTTACGGCCGGATGATCCCGCGTCGGTTAATTTTTTCATGGCCGGTCTCTCATCCGGCGAGGAGGGTTTGGTTTCTTCCTGGCTGCTGCAAAAGATGCCGCCGAACCCAGCGAAGGTGGCGCGAGACTGGTGGGCGGGCTTGCGACAGGCGGTTGTCCGGAGGCAACTCCAGATCGCGGAAGGTCGGCTGGCAATTCCCCAACTGAGCGCGGGAGAAATGACCAAATTGCAGAAACAAGTTGTTGACCTCAAGATGCAACTCGCTGAACTTTCCGCGGTTTCGCCGGCCCGCGTGCTCGACAACTGACTGTTGCTGAGAGGGCTGTAAACCCGAGCTGGTTTTGGGTTAGAAACGTAAAAATCTCCTAGAGCACCAAGACTTGGCCACGCACTCAAAACGCACGTCATCTTCCCGTTCCGTTCGGAAAAAGGCTTCCGCAAAGCCTTCACGATCGGCTGCGAAAAAATCACGCGGCACCGCCGCTAAATCACGCCCGCCGGCCAAGGCTAAGAAGTTGCCGCAACCGAAAGCCAAAGGACGCCCGAAGGCGAAGAGTGCCAAGGCGAAAAAGGCTGCGAAGCAAAAACCGGAATCGGTCCCCTCGCCGTTGGTCGTGGCCGCGGCCGCAGGCGACATCCAGGGACGCATTCGCGAATTAATCAAACTCGCGAAGGAGCAGGGCTATCTCACCTTTGATGATCTGAACGAGTCGCTCCCCGCGGAAGTGACCGATGCGGATGAGCTCGATGCCATTCTCACGCGTCTGCGTCGGATGGAGATCGATATTATCGAGGCCTCCGAAGTGGACCGTTACAAAGACGGAAAAAAGGACAACGAGGAGGAAGAAGAGGAGAAGCCGGAGACCAAGCTGGATATCCTCGATGATCCGGTCCGAATGTATCTCAAGCAGATGGGCCAGGTCCCGCTGCTGACGCGCGAGCAGGAAGTGGAAATCTCGAAGAGAATCGAGGAAGCGGAGACGATGGTGCAGCGCTTGGTCAACCGCTTCGGTTTCATTGCACAGGCGCATCTCGATCTGGCGGCAAAATTGGTGGAAGGCGGCGAGCGCTTTGATCGCGTGATTCTCGATAAGAAGATCGAGAGCCGGGAACGTTACATGAAGTTGCTGCCGCGACTCTGCAAACAGGTGACGAAGTTGAGCCGGGCGATTGAGACGCAGTATGGCGTCTTGCTTAGTGGCAGCCGAGTCGATGCGAAGAAGCGCAAAGCGTTTCAAAAATCCGTTACCGCCCTGCAGAAGCTTTACCCGAAATTCTATTTCAAACAGAAGGTGACGGAGGAATTCGTCAACCTGGCGGATGAGAAGTTCCTCCTGCTCACGCGACTGAAAGCCGAGATGGTGAAACAGCCGCGGGAAAACGCGCGATCGCCGCTTGGACTCAAGTCGCGCGCGCTGGAAACGATGTTGTGGCTCTCGCTCGAAGAATACGCCGAGCAATATCAGGAGCTGAAAGGCTGGCTGAAGAAGGCGCTCCGGGCAAAGACGGAAATGGTGGAGGCAAATCTGCGCCTCGTTATTTCCATCGCGAAGAAGTATACGAATCGCGGGCTTTCCTTTCTCGACCTGATCCAGGAAGGCAACATGGGTTTGATGAAAGCGGTGGAGAAGTTCGAGTACCGCCGCGGCTACAAATTTTCTACGTACGCGACGTGGTGGATTCGGCAGGCGATTACGCGATCGATCGCAGATCAGGCACGGACGATTCGCATCCCCGTGCACATGATCGAGACGATCAATAAACTGATGCGGGTGCAGAAGCAGCTCGTGCAGGAGTATGGGCGCGAGCCGACGCCGGAAGAAGTGGCGGAGGAAATTTTGCTGCCGGTGGATCGGGTGCGCGCGGTTTT
>JBDUAE010000229.1:0-3922 GCA_040004805.1 Chthoniobacterales bacterium
ACCTGATCCATGTTGTAGTATTTGTAGGAGGCGAGCCGACCGACAAAATAGAGACCCGGCGTGTCGTTAACCAGTGCCTGATATTTGGCGTTGATCTCGGCGTTTTGCGGGCGGGGGATGGGATAATACGGATCGCCTTCGGACTGGGGATATTCGTAAACGATGCTCGTCTTCTCGTGCTTTTGGCCGGTGAGATATTTGAACTCGGTGATGCGCGTGTGCGGGATTTTCTCGTCGGGATAATTCACCACCGGCGCGTCCTGGAAGACTTCGCGGTTGTGTGTCTCGTGGCGAAACTCGAGCGAGCGATAGGGCAATTTGCCGTAGCGATAATCGAAAAATTCATCGATCGGGCCGGTGTAGATCATCTCACGATGCGGCACGGAATTCTTAATCTCGCGATAGTCGGTCCCGAGCTGGAGCGTGATGTTTTCGTGGTCGAGCATGTTCTCGAACATGCGGGTGAAGCCGTGCAACGGCATTTGCTGGTGCGCGTCGGTGAAATAGCGATCATCCCGATTGGTGCGCGTGGGAATGCGCGCGGTCACCTGTGAGCTGAGTTCGGAGGGATCGAGACCCCATTGCTTGCGGGTGTAGCCGCGGAAGAATCTTTCGTAGAGTTCGCGGCCGACGGTGTTCACGACCACGTCTTCGGAGGTGCGAATATCGGGGACGTGTTCGCGCACGGAGGCGAAGAATTTTTCCAAGCCGGCGGAATCCAAAGTGAGCCCGTAGAGTTGATTGATGGTGTCGAGATTGATCGGGATCGGATAGAGCTTGCCGTCGATCGAGGCGCGGACGCGGTGCTCGTAGGGCCGCCATTCCGTGAACTGCGAGAGGTAATCGAAAATCTCACGCGAGTTCGTGTGAAAAATGTGCGGACCGTAGCGGTGCACGAGCACGCCCGCGGCGTCCGGATGATCGTAGGCGTTGCCGGCGAGGTGCGGGCGCACGTCGCAAAGCAGGACCTTTTTCCCAGCATCGCGCGCGAGACGTTCGGCCATGACGCTTCCGGCATAGCCCGCGCCCACGATAAGGTAGTCGTACATGCGATTTCTGATGTGAGCCGGTTTCGTCCCGGTCGGCAAAAATACGGAGAGGCGCCGAGCTGTCGCCTCATTTTGCGAATTGACCTTCTCCCTCGCTCCGAGGCTTGCGCTTTGAATCGCCGCTTTTAGTTTGGCGCCGCTGTCTTCACCGGCCTCCCCTTATGAATGATTTTGTTATCTCCTTCATCCTTGGAATTATCGAAGGTTTGACCGAATTCCTGCCCGTCAGCTCGACCGCGCATCTGCGCATCACCGAGGCGCTGCTCCATCTCAATCTGCAGGACGGTTACTGGAAAATGTACAGCATCGTCATCCAGCTCGGAGCGATCCTGGCCCTGCCGGTTTTCTTTCGCGCGCGCATTCTGAAATTCCTCTCCACCTTTCCGCGCGGCGAACGGGGCGATCGCAATATCATCACGCATCCGCTCAGCCTGGTCATGATCGCATTCGTGGTCACGGCGGTGCCGGCCTTCATTTTAAAAAAGGTAATCCATGCGAATCTGGAAAACCTTTCCGTGATGGCGTGGGCGCTTCTCATTGGCGGCATCATCATGTGGGTGGTGGATGCGCTTTGCCGACATCCGCACGTGGAACGGCTCGAAGATGTGAACCTGCCGCGCGCGGTCTGGATTGGCGCGATGCAGATTTTGTCGGCTGTTTTTCCCGGCACTTCCCGTTCGATGGCGACGATCGCGGCCGGGCAGGTGGTGGGGTTATCCCGCTCAGCGGCGTTAGAGTTCTCCTTCTTTCTTTCCATGCCAACGATGGTGGTTGCGACGGTGTACGAGTTTTATAAAACTGTTCTCTCGAAACATTCCGAAATCGGAGTGGTCACAATGGACGCGCACAACTGGATCGTGCTCGCGATCGGGTTCTTCGTTTCGTTCGTTGTCGCGCTCGGCGTGGTGGCGTGGTTTATGAATTGGGTGCGCACGCGCGGCTTCGTGCCGTTTGCCGTTTACCGCATCATTCTGGGAGCAGCTTTGCTCGTGATGATCGCGCGCGGGTTGATCTAGTCGCTTAGAAGCCGAGGGGACGGCGAGTTCGAACCGATGGAATTCCGTCAAGCGGACTCGGGTTCGGACACGGGAAAAACCTTGCGGCTGAGGAGCGGTCTTCTATCGTCAACAGGAAGTCCCGCATGTGTCCGGCTTCGGATGCGTCGGGACGATTTGCTGTCTATTTCCGATTTTCAAAATGGCGAACACAATCCTGATCGGCGCGCAGTGGGGGGACGAAGGCAAAGGCAAGATCATCGATTTCCTCACCTCTAAAATGGAGGTGGTGGTGCGCAGCCAAGGCGGCAATAACGCGGGTCACACCGTCATCCATCAGGGCACAAAGTATGTGCTCCATCTGATTCCATCCGGCATTCTGCGGCGCGGCAAAACTTGCGTCATCGGCAACGGCGTCGTGATTGATCCAATCGCGCTCGTGGCCGAGATCGATGGGTTGCTCAAAATGAAGGTCGCTGTTGGGAAAAATCTCCTGATTAGTGACTGTGCGCATCTGGTCCTGCCCTATCACCGTGTGCTCGATGAGCTGCGCGAGACGCGGAAAGGCCGGGCGAAAATCGGCACCACGAAGCGTGGAATCGGCCCGGCCTACGGCGATAAAGCCGCGCGGACTGGTTTGCGGATCTGCGACCTGTTGCAGCCGGAATTATTTTCCGAAAAACTGCGGGTCAAGATTCGCGAGAATAACAAGATCCTCCAAGCCTACGGGGCGAAACCGTTGGATTTTCGCAGCATCGAAAAGAGTTATCTCGCGGCCGGGGAGCGGCTGCGGCCTTTCGTCACGAATACAGTGGTCTGGCTGCACCAGGCGCTTCAGCGCGGGAAGGGAATTTTGTTCGAAGGCGCGCAGGGCACTTTCCTTGATATCGATCACGGCACGTATCCCTATGTGACTTCATCGAACACGACTGCGGGCGGCGCCTGCACAGGTTCGGGAGTTCCGCCGCACCGGATGGATTTGGTCATGGGCGTGGTGAAAGCCTACACCACGCGGGTGGGCGAAGGCGCGTTGCCAACGGAGGATGCTTCCGTAGCCGACATGCTGCACAAAATGGGACGTGAGTTTGGTGCGACCACGGGGCGGCCGCGCCGTTGCGGATGGTTCGATGCGGTGGCGGCGCGCTACGCCACGATGATTAATGGGATCGACGAGCTCGCGATCACAAACCTGGACGGCCTCGATGGGGTGGATCCGATTCGCATTTGTGTCGGCTATCGTCTTGCCGGTAAACGGCTCGCCGTGCCCCCGTGCGATGCGGCTCAGCTCGAGAGTTGCGTGCCGATTTACGAAGAAATGAAGGGCTGGAAAAAGCCGACGCACGCCGCGACGAAGTTTGCGGATTTGCCGCCGGCGGCGCGCGCTTATGTGCGGCGGTTGGCGGAATTGGCAGGCGCGAAATTAACCATCGTCAGTGTAGGCCCCGCGCGCGGGCAGACCATTATCCTCTAGGAAATGTCCAAGCCCGCGAGCTCGATTCCGCGCCATGTCGCCATCATCATGGACGGCAACGGGCGCTGGGCGAAGAACCGCGGACTTGCTCGGATCAAAGGCCACGAACGCGGCGCCGATGCGGTGCGCGAATGCGTGGAAGGCTGTGGCGAGCTGAAGATCGAGTTCCTCACGCTCTACGCTTTTTCGGCCGAGAATTGGCAGCGCCCGAAAGCGGAAGTAGCCGCGCTCATGCATTTGCTCGAGCGGTTCTTGAAAGAGAAGACGCCGGAGTTGCTCGAGAAAAATGTTCGCCTGCAAGCGATTGGTCGCCTGACCGATTTGCCCGCGAGTTGTCAGCGACAACTACACAAATCGATCGAGACCACCGCAGGCAACAACGGCGTGACCTTGATCCTCGCGCTCAG
>JBDUAE010000230.1:0-3921 GCA_040004805.1 Chthoniobacterales bacterium
ATGTCGCGGCTCGTCCCCGATTCCCAGCGGCGCCGCTGGACCGAAAAGAAAATCGCGCGGAAGAAATTCTCGTGCTCCACCTTCATGCTCTATCTCGGTCTCGAAGGCCGCTACGATCAGCCGCACCATAATATTTACATCGCGCGCGATTACGCTCGGAATTTGGATGAAATCGAGAACCGCCATGTGCTCTCGGACGATCCCTCGTTCTACGTCCAGAACGCCTCCGTCACCGATCCCACGCTCGCGCCCGAAGGTATGAGCACGCTCTACCTCCTCGCGCCGGTTACGCATCAACATCC
Source organism: Chthoniobacterales bacterium (assembly GCA_040004805.1). Lineage (GTDB taxonomy): Bacteria > Verrucomicrobiota > Verrucomicrobiia > Chthoniobacterales > UBA10450 > JACCTI01. The sequence goes on from JBDUAE010000230.1 coordinate 303, forward strand.
GAATGTTGATTGGCGCGCGGAGAAAGCGCGGTTTCGCGCGCTCATGTTGCGACAAATCGAGAAAGCCGGCTTCGCTGGAGTCGAGTCACGCATCCGCTTCGAACGGATGATCACGCCGCTGGAATGGGACGAAAATTACGAGATCCATCTCGGCGCCACCTTCAATCTTTCGCACAATCTCGGACAGCTCCTGCACCTGCGACCGCGCAACCGTTTCGAAGACGTGCCCGGACTTTACCTTGTGGGAGGCGGCACTCACCCCGGCAGTGGCTTGCCGGTTATTTTCGAATCCGCGCGCATCACCTCGCGGCTAGTCTGTGAAGATCTTGGCGTAGCCCCTCCTAACCTGAAGGAGCCGGAATTCCAGCCCGCATCGCCCGTGTTATGATTGCCGAGCTGGATGCGGAAAACATGCTCGAGGCAGCTCCCGGAGTGAAAACTGCCGTAAGGTGCGCACGCCTTGCCCAGGCAGAATGGGCGAAGCATTCCGTGCGCGTGCGCGCGCAGATGATCGGCGCTCTCCGGTCGCTCATCGCGGATCATGCTCTCAGCCTCGCCCGTACCACTGCCGCTGTCGGCAATCGCACCGCAGCTGAGAAGATGGCGTCTGAAGTTCTCCCGCTCCTGGAAACCGCCCGCTTTCTTCAGAAAAATGCCGCACGCGTGCTCGCGGCGAAACGCTTCGGACGGCGCGGCCGTCCGCTTTGGCTTCCCGGGCATTCTTTCGTCGTCGAACGCCGACCGTTCGGCGTAATTCTCATCGTCGCTCCGGCGAATTATCCGCTCTTCCTTCCCGCCGCGCAGATGCTGCACGCTCTCGCCGCCGGCAACGCCATCCTGCTCAAACCCGCCCCATCCGCAAGCGCGCCGCTGCAGCAGTTCCTCGAGCAAATCATCGCGCGCTCCCAGATTTCGCCGCAGCTTGTGCAGATTCTCCCGGAGTCGCCGGCTGTGGCCCGCGCTGTCGTTCGAGAAGGCGTAGACAAAGTCGTCTTCACCGGCTCATCGGATAACGGTCGTGATTTTCTGGCCGAACTCGCGGCCCAAAACACGCCGAGCGTGATGGAACTCTCCGGCGCGGATATTGTCTTCGTCCGGGCTGATGCGGATTTGAAGTTGGCCGCCAAAGCGATCGCGTTTGGACGGCGCCTGAATGGAGGCAACACCTGCATGGCTCCCGCGAGCATCGTTGCGCATACATCCATCGCGACCCTACTCAGAGAAGAGCTGCGTCGCCTAAATGCCGAAACCGACGCCATCATCGTCGTTCGCGATGACGCGCAGGCGCTCGAGATTGCTCACGCCGATCAGCACGGCCTCGGCGCCTCCATCTTTTCGCGCGATGAATCCGCGGCGCGCGTCTGGGCCCGGCAGCTCCGCACCGGCTTCGTCACGATCAATGATCTCATCGTTCCCACGGCTGACCCGCGCTTCCCCTTCGGCGGTGTCCGCAAAAGCGGATTTGGCGTGACCCGCGGCGAAGAAGGCCTGCTTGAAATGACGTATCCGCAGGCGATCGCAACCCGCCGCACACGTTTCCTTCCTCACTTGGAGCTGGCCCAGCCGGGCGATGCCGACCTCTTCGCGGCCTTCGCTCGCTTTACTCACAGCAATGGTTTTGCCAACAGGTTGCGCGCTTTGCTTGCGATCGTTCGCTTGAGCAGAATTCGGAAAGGAAAATCATGAAACGCGTCGGAGTGATCGGTGGCGGACTAGGCGGGTTGGCGGCTGCGTGCACGCTGGCCGCGCGCGGTCATTCTGTCGTCCTGTTCGAAAAAAATTCCTGGCTGGGCGGAAAAGCCGCAGTGCTCGAGCAGGACGGTTTCCGCTTCGACATGGGGCCCACCATCCTGACCGTGCCTGGCGTCTTGAAGCGCATCTTCGCGGAAGCGGGACGCGAATTAGCCGACAGCGTCGATTTAATCCCACTCGATCCGCAATGGCGCTCTTTCTTCGACGACGGCACCACGCTCGATCTCGTTTCCAACTCCGACCAAATGCGCGACACCCTCACGCGCTACGCGGGCGAGCGGTGTGCGACCGGCTACGAGAAATTTCTCGAACGCTCAGAACGTCTCCATCGCATTTCCGAGAACTGGTTTTTCTGGCGCTCCATCGGCGGCCTGCGCGACATGTTCGATGCCGGTAATATGACCAAAGCTGGCACCCTTTCCGACGTTCTCGCGATGCGAATGGGACGGAGCGTGGCCAGCACGGTGCGCTCTTTTGTTCCCGACAAACGCGTCGCGCAGATGGTCGATCACTTCACTCAGTATGTGGGCTCCGCGCCCGATTCTTCCCCTGCTGTCCTCTGTGGGATCGCGCACATGCAGACCCGGGAAGGCATCTGGTATCCGCGCGGCGGAACTGCGGCAATTCCCGCCGCCCTCGCGAAACTCGCGGAACATCTGGGCGTGGAAATTCGCCTCGACTCCGATGTTCGCCGCATCACTTCGACTAATGAGCGCGTCACCGGAATCGAACTCAGCGACGGCGAGCAGGTGAAACTCGACGCCGTTGTTTCGAACTCCGACGCCGTTCGCACTCACCGCGAGCTGCTTCATGGCACCAGCGCGGCGCGGAAATTCTCCCGCCGCCGCCGTTACGAACCGGCCTGTTCCGGCGTCGTCCTCTACCTCGGCTTAAAGCGTCGCCAGCCGCAACTGCTCCATCACAACTTCGTCTTCTCCGCCGATCCGCATGAAGAATTCGATTTCATTTACCGCCGCGGCCAACCGGCGCCCGACCCGACCTGCTACGTCTGCGCACCGGCGGTGACCGATCCGGCAGTCGCGCCGCCCGGCGGCGAAGCTCTCTACATTCTCGTGCATACGCCGTATCTCCGGCCGCAGCACGATTGGAAAAAAATGCTGCCCGCCTATCGGCGCACAATTCTCGAAAAGCTCCGCCGCACCGCCGGTCTCGACCTCGAGAACGAAATCGCCACCGAAAGCGCGCTCACGCCGCAAGACATTCACGAGCGCTACCGCGTTCTGAACGGCGCCATCTACGGACTCGCCAGTCACGGTTTGTGGACCGGCGCGTTCAAACCAGGCAACCGTAGCCGCGATCTGCACGGTCTCTATCTCGCGGGCGGCGCCGCACACCCGGGGCCCGGTATGCCCATGGTTTTGATGTCCGGCTGGATCGCAGCCGATGCCTTGGACGCGGACATGAACTCGGTCCGAGCAAACGCATCCGTCGCCGCGACAAAATGAGCCGGGAAGTCGTTAGGCGACAGCAACGCGCTGCTACGTCGGCACGGAGTGCTTCGCTCGCGGAGCCGAAAATTTCAAAACGGCTCCTCCATTTTTTCGGCCGCTACGCCGATTCGTATCTCACCCGGCACTTCCACACCGTGCGTCTGCTAAAGAACAGCGCCCCGCAGACGAGCGACGCTTTCCCACTCGTCGTCTTCCTCAATCACTCCTCTTGGTGGGACCCGCTCGTTTGCCTCCTCCTTGCCCGCCGCTTCTTTCCGCAACGCGACTCCTACGGGCCGATCGACGCCGCCGCGCTGGGCCGTTACAAGTTCTTGCAACGTCTAGGATTTTTCGGCGTAGAACCGGAGACACCCGGCGGCGCGCGTGCTTTTCTTCAGCACGCGAGCGCAATTCTC
>JBDUAE010000231.1:0-3901 GCA_040004805.1 Chthoniobacterales bacterium
TGGAGCGTCACGAATGTGTGGGGCAACTGCGCGAGAATTCCGGGCGTAAAGTGCAAACCCGCCGTCGGCGCTGCGACCGCCCCCGCATGTTTTGCGAAGACTGTCTGATAACGGTCAGCATCAGCCGCCTCCGCCTCGCGCCGCATATACGGAGGCAACGGCACCGCGCCGCCCGTCTCCAAATCGATCTCGCCCTCCAGCGCCACGATCCGGCTGCCATCTTCGCAAACCTCCTCCACGCGCGCAGCCAAACCTTCCACGCTCGTCTTCGCACCGACACGCATCTTGCGACCGGGTTTAACCAGGCAACGCCAACGCCCATTCCCAAGTTTTTCCAGGAACAAGAACTCGATCGCGCCGTCGTCGGAAAACCGGCGCGCATTAACGACGCGAGTGTCATTGAGCACCAGTAAATCTCCCAGCTTTAGGAATTCCGGAAGCTCGCAGAAGTGACGATGCTCAATCCGCTCTTCCCCGCGATGCAGCACCATCATCCGGGAATCATCGCGTCGCGGAAGCGGGCGTTGCGCGATCAACTCTTCGGGGAGCGTGTAATCGTAGTCGCTTAAACGCTGGCTCATTTCTCGGGCAGACTACCGCAGACACGCGTGCGGCGGCGGAATCAAATTGCTCGGTCGACAAAAAGATAGATGATCGACTCCATGGATGCCTTCCAATCCGGGCTCGACCTCGTGCTCGACCGCCTCGAGCAGATTCGCGCCGACGGGGGCCGCTGGCCCAAGGCCTCGCGCGCGATCCTGACCCATTTGCAGACGACTCGCGGACTCGCGGCCGCAACCTCCTTTTCCAAGGCCGATCAGCTCGCAGAAGTGCGCAGCCGAGTCGAGGTCTGCGAGCTGTGTCCTCATCTCGCGAAATCGCGCACTCAAACAGTGTTCGGTGTCGGTAATCCGGAAGCGGAAATTATGTTCATCGGGGAAGCGCCGGGCGCGGACGAAGACCGAAAAGGCGAACCTTTCGTGGGAGCCGCCGGGCAATTGCTCACAAAAATTATCGCGGCGATGGGGTTCGCCCGGGAGGAAGTTTACATCGCCAACGTGCTCAAATCGCGTCCCGACATGCCGCCGGGAGCGCCGGGCAATCGTCCCCCCACTCCAGAGGAAATGCAGCATTGTCTCCCGTTTCTGATCGAGCAGATCAGAATCGTGCAACCCAAAGTGCTGGTCGCGCTCGGGGCCACCGCCGTGGAGGGCTTGCTCGGCACCCGCAGCACCATGCGCGAAATGCGCGGCCACTGGCATTCCTTCGAGGAGACACCGCTCATGATCACCTATCACCCTTCCTATTTACTGCGAAACGAGGGGCAGACTGAAAAGCGGAAAGTCTGGGAAGATATGTTGCTCGTGCTGGAAAAAATTGGACGCCCGATCAGCGAGAAGCAGCGCCGTTATTTCCTTTAATCATTCACGGAATTCGAGCCTCGCACCTTATGTGTCATCCCGAGCCCGCCGAGGGATCTCACAATCGCTCTGTAGCCCACGATCCATAGAACAGCGTGCTCGTTAGACCGGCGGAGAGATCCTTCGACCGTCTGCGCGGCTCAGGATGACAGAGTCCGCGCGAGCGCGCGGATGATACCCGGTGAAGCTAGGCGGGCGGTCAGCCTGAACAAGATTGCCCGCACTTCCGCGCGTTCGATCTTCACCCGCCGCTGAAAAACTGCGGGGCCCGCTTCCCGCAACAACGCCAGCGTGCGCGCACCGATCAGCGCCGGCAACACCGTCGCCAGCCGCACCCGCCAGGGCTGGATCGCGCACGCGTATTCCACTCCGGCGTTTAGGCCTTCCGCCGCTCGTTCGCACCATTTCCGTAACACCGGCTCCGCCCGGTCCGCCTTCACGAGCAGATCATCCGGCGTCAATCCTTCCGCGAGTAGTTCTTCGGCCGGAAGGTAACAACGTCCCGCCCGCAAGTCGGCGCCGGCGTCGCGCAAAATATTGATCAACTGCAGGCCTTTCCCGTAAGCGATTCCCCGCTCCACCATGGTCTCCCGCGCCGTCACGCTGAATGTCGGTAGTTTGCGAAAACAGACGTCGGTCCAAAATTTACCGACACAGCCCGCGACCAAATAGGTGTAGCGATCCAGCTCCGCCGCGTCCTCCAGCGCGACAATTCGCGTCGGGTCGCGAAACCGCGCCACGTCCAACGTTTGTCCTTCGTTGATCGGCGCCAGCACCGCTCGAATTTCGCGACGACCTTCCTCTGCGATCGCCTGCAGCCACGCGAGACACTCCGGCAGGCGCTCGATCAATCCACGCTCCGCTTCGTCCCGCTGCAAGCGCGCGAACGATTGCAGCCCTTCCGATATTTTCGCCGGCGGTTCTGCTTGGATCAGCGCGGCCAATTCCTGCAGCCGCTCCAGTCGAATCGCGGCATCGATTTCCGCGGTGTCGGCTATTGTGTCGGTGGCGCGCGCCAGCAAATAAGCGAGCGCGATCGGATCGCGCAACGCTACCGGCAGCAAACGAATCGAGAGATAAAACGAGCGGGAGACGTCACGCAAAATCGCACCGCGCAGGCGCTGGACGGAACTGGAGTCGTTCACTGGAGGTGGTAAAAAATTGAGCGCCAAATCCCGGATCGTCTCGATATTGGCGCGTGGCTCTCGCGGCAAATGTTCAACGTCCAACGTCCAACGTTCAACTCCGAAAGGATTCGCGAGCGGACGGTTCAAGTTCGGACACGCTCGTGCGTCACCTCTACGTCCACATCCCGTTCTGCGCACGGATTTGTCCGTACTGCGCCTTTTACAAGGAACGCGCCGATCCCGCGCAAACCGATCGCTTTTGCACGGCCCTCCTCGGCGAGTTGCAAACGCAGGTCGCGGATTTCGATTTGCGACCCGAGACCATCTTCTTCGGCGGCGGCACGCCCACGGCGCTCTCGACCACACAACTCGGAGGGTTGCTCCGTGGCTTTGGCGCTCAGTTGAATCTTGCCCAACTCACAGAGTGGACGATCGAGGCGAATCCCGGCAGCGTCTCGCCGCGAAAAGCCGTGCTCCTCGTGGAGAACGGCGTTACCCGCGTCAGTCTCGGAGTCCAATCCTGGGACGATCCACTCCTGCGTCTACTCGGCCGCGAGCATAACGCGGCGCAGGCAGAGGAATCGTTTCGCATCTTGCGCGCAGCCGGCATCCCGAGTTTAAACATCGATCTGATGTTCGGCTTGCCCGGGCAAACCCTCGCGCAATGGGAAGCGACTCTCGCCCGGACTGTCGCGCTCCAGCCCGATCACGTTTCCGCATACTGCCTCACCTATGAGGAAGACACCGAGTTTTTTCTCCGACGCGCGCGGGGCGAATATCGACAGGACATCGAGACCGACGCCCGTTTCTTCGAAACCACCATGCGCGTGCTCGAAGCCGGCGGTTTCCGGCAATACGAAATTTCCAACTACGCCCGGCCGGGTCATGAATCCGCGCACAATCGCGGCTATTGGTCGGGTGCCGATTACCTCGGGATCGGCCCGAGCGCGTTTTCCACCATCGGCCTGGAACGTCGGCAAAATTTAGCCGACTACCGTCGCTACAGCGATCGCGTTCTCGGCGGCGAATCCCCCGTTAGCTCGCGCGAGCCCCTCACGCCCTCGATGAAGCGCGCCGAACAAATCGCGCTCTCGCTTCGCACGCGTTGGGGCGTGCCCATGGCATGGCTGGAAGCCTGGCCTAACGAGTGCGCCGAGTTTGTCGATCTCGGCCTGCTCCAGGCGGAGTCCACCCGGTTTGTCCTCACGGAAAAAGGCAAACTGCTCGCGGACACGGTTGCCTCGGCCTTCGTCTAACAAATGCTCTTCACAAACGGTGGCTAAGAAACCAGACCGTAACGGCGTTGCCGTTGGCCGAATTCTTCGACCGCGGCGAAGAGATCCTGCTTCGTAA
>JBDUAE010000232.1:0-3863 GCA_040004805.1 Chthoniobacterales bacterium
GAACCGAGCACCTTCGCTCTCCTCGGCCTCGTGGGCCTGGGTGGCGCTGGCATTCGCGCCTGGCGCAAGCGCAAAGTCGCCTAAGCGGTTGTTTTAGATTGCGAAAAGCCCGCGCGGACGGTTGTCCGCGCGGGTTTTTCATTTTACAGCGTTCCTTCGCATGAGTGCGCCGCCCACCATTTCCCGCCCGCGCCTCCTCCTCATCGGCTGGGACGCGGCCGATTGGCAGATGATCCATCCGCTGGTGGATGCCGGGGTTATGCCCAATCTGGAACGCCTCATCAACGCGGGCACGATCGGCAATCTCGCGTCGCTCTCGCCCATGCTCTCGCCCATCCTCTGGGCCAGCATCGCCACCGGGAAACGCGCCTACGGGCACGGCATCCACGGTTTCATCGAGCCGAAGCCGGATCGCTCTGGCGTGCGCCCCACCGGCACGCGCACGCGCACGGCGAAGGCGCTCTGGAATATTCTCACGCAATCCGACCGCGCCAGTGTCGTCTGTGGTTGGCTGGCTAATCATCCGTCCGAGCCGATCCGGGGCGCGATGGTGTCGCATCTCTTCGCGGTGCCGCCGGCGGAGAGCACGCCGCAGAGTTGGCCCATCCCGGCCGAGAGCGTGGAGCCGGCGCGACTGGCGGAAACGCTGGCGGAGGTGCGCGTGCATCCGCGCGAGATCGAGGGCTCGATGATCCAGCAGCTCGTCCCGCGGGCGGGGGAGCTGGATCAAAAGGATCCTAACGTGCAGCGTCTGCTCACGTTCATCGCGGAGCGTCTCGCGGAAGTGATCACCGTGCACGCGACGGCGACGGAGTTGCTGGAGAAGGAGGCCTGGGATTTTGGCGCGGTATATTACGAGTGCATCGATCAGGTGAGCCACGGCTTCATGTCGTTCCATCCTCCGCGGATGCCGCAAGTGTCCAAGCGCGACTTCGAGTTTTTCAAGGATGTGATGACCGGCATCTACCGTTTCCACGACGTGATGCTGGAGCGTTTGCTGCAACTGGCCGGCCCGGAGACTTACGTGATGATTGTCTCCGACCACGGTTTCCAGAGCGGCCAGAACCGGCCCCGCGTCCCGGTGGAACCGGCGCAATGGCACCGGCCACAGGGGATTTTCCTGCTCTCCGGGCCGGGCATTGTCCCAGATCAGATGATTGAAGGCGCGACTCTGCTCGATATCGCGCCGACCGCGCTCACGCTCCTAGGATTACCGGTGGGCGAGGACATGGAAGGCAAGGTGCTGGTGAATGCATTCGTGCAGCCGCCGGAGATCCAGCGTATTCCCTCGTGGGAAGAAAAAGAGGGTGACGCTGGTCGCCTCGGGCCCACGGCGGAAGAAGAGGATCCCGCGGCTGCGCAAGCTGTGCTGCAGCAGTTCGTGGCTCTGGGTTACATCGAAGCGCCGGGCGACGATGCCGCGCGCAGCATCGCACGGGCCGAGAACGAAGCGGATTACAACCTGAGCGTGTCGCTTACGGAAGGCGGGCGCGTGAAGGAAGCGAAGGCGCTTTTGCAGGAGTTGACCGAGCGTGCGCCTAACGAATCACGCTATTGGCTGGCGCTGGTGCAGGCCTGCTTCGCCGCCAACACTCCGGAAGACGCGGCGCCTTGCTTAACGGCGTTGGAACGTCTCGAGCCCGGTTCGGCGCGCACGTTCGTTCTCCGTGGAATGCTGGCCTGGGCTCGGAATGATCTCGACGCCTGCAGCGAAGCTTTTACCGCCGCGGAGAAGCTCGCGCCGGGCGAGCCGACGACGCAGGCTTATCTCGGTCGGCTCTATTTGCGGCAGCGAAAATGGAAGGAAGCGGAGCGGGTTTTTCGCCGTGCCCTTGAGATTGATCCCGATTCCGCGGAGGCCCATTACGGCTTGAGCGTTGCTCTTCCGCGGCAGGACAAAGTCGAGGATGGCATCGAGCACGCGCTTTACGCGGTCGGCTTGCGGCATGATTTTCCGGAAGCGCATTTCCAACTCGGCGCCGTGCTTTCGCGCCGCGGCTGGTACGATCGCGCGATTCAGGCTTTCGAGATCACGCTGCGGATGCGGCCCGGCTTCGTTCTGGCCCATCGCTATCTCTCGAAGATTCACACCCACTTCGGCCGTCTGACCAAGGCGCGAGAGCATCGCGAAATGGCGGACCAGTTGCTCGCGCAAAAGGTTCCGCAACCGCAGGTGGATTAACCAGCGCAAGAGATCCGTCCGGCCTACGCTTCGGGGCTCTGCGTTTTTGCGCTTCCAAGCGCAACGCATGTGCTACTATCTCGCCCGGTGCCCCGCAGAGTAAAAAACAACGCTTGGAACGAAGTCTTCGCCCTCGTTTTGCTCGGGGTCGGCACGCTCCTTTTTCTCGCGCTGATTTCTTACTCGCCGCGCGATCTGCCGTCGTGGGTGCCGTTCAGCAAGGTGTCGACGCCGAACTCGCCCGCTCAAAATTTTATCGGACCGGTCGGCGCGATCGTGGCCGGCTTCTGCTACTTCATGATCGGCGGTGCTGCCTATTTGCTCGCGGTGGCGCTGCTCGGTTTTGGTGCGGCCAAGCTTTTCTACGCGCAACTCCACGTGAGCAAACGCGTGGGCTGGATCGTGCTTTTTGTCGCGTCCGGCGCCTGTCTTCTCCACCTCCAGACTCAATTCCTGCGCGATTGGAATTCTGCTTTCAATATCCAAGGGCCGGGCGGCTGGGTCGGCTATTATTTCGGTCGCCACATTTTCGAGCGGCTCATGGGCCGGGTCGGTTCGCTCATTCTGCTCGCCGGCGTCTACCTCACCAGCCTGATTTTGATGACTGGCCTGCGTCCGATTCATCTCGTGCGCGAGAGTGTGGCCGGCGTACGCCGCACGATTGCCAGACTGCGCGACTGGCGGCTGCAACGAAGCCTTCAGCGCACGGATTTAAAAGGGAAACTGGAGATCAGCCAACGCGAACTCGCGAAACAGCAGCGTTCGATCGAGCGCCAGCTCAAGAAGAGAGGCGCGCCGGTAGCCGAGTCCTCCACCGCGCTCATCTCCGAGGAAACGGCCAATCGCCCGAAACCAAAAATAGTCGACACGACTGCGCTGCCCGATGAACCGAAGCGCCGGAAGCCGTCGCTCGCGGAATTGCGTAGCAAAGAGAAAGCGCGGCCTGAGCTTCCCGGCCTAACGAATCAAACTTGGGATGCCGAGAACTATGTGCTCCCCGGGCTGGATCTCCTCGATGAGCACGACGCCGAAGGGCGTGCTGCCGCTGATCCCGCAGAGCTGGAGCGCATCCAGAAGACGTTGATCGATACGCTTGGGCAGTTCGATATCAAGGTCACGGCGGGAGACATTACCAAAGGGCCGACGATTACGCGCTACGAGGTCTATCCTGACCGCGGAGTGCGAGTCGACAAGATCGTCTCTCTGGAACGGGATCTCGCCCGCGCGACCAGCGCTGAGCGGATCAACATCCTCGCGCCCATTCCGGGGAAGGACACGGTCGGGATCGAATTAGCCAACAGTCGCAAGGTGAAGGTGACGCTGCGCGAGTTGATGCAGTCGACCGATTGGACGGAAACGAAAGCCAAACTTCCGATCGCGCTCGGGAAGGATGTTTACGGTAAAACGATCATCGCTGATCTCGCGCAAATGCCGCACTTGTTAGTCGCGGGCACCACCGGCAGCGGCAAGAGCGTCTGCATTAATGCGCTCGTCGCGAGCATGCTCTATCGCTTCACGCCGGAAGAGCTGCGCTTCATCATGATCGATCCGAAAGTGGTCGAGATGCAGATCTACAACGATCTTCCGCATCTCATCATCCCAGTCGTGACCGATCCGAAGAAGGTTCTTCTCGCGCTGCGGCACGTCATTCTCGAGATGGAGAATCGTTACAAGATTTTCG
>JBDUAE010000233.1:0-3861 GCA_040004805.1 Chthoniobacterales bacterium
TTCTCCAGAAGCACGTTGTAAACATGATGGCCGGGGTAGCCTTCGTGCGCGGCGAGGTCCACGGCGCGATCGATGTACGACGGCAAATCCGTGTTCACTTGAATGACGCTGCGGTAGCCGCCGTGATACCAGTTATAACCGCCCCAGGATTTCCCGGTGACGTATTCGACCGTGAAGCTTTCTTCCTTCGGCAATTTGATCTGCGCGAGGGTGCGGGACCGGCATTCCTTGATCGCGAGTTGGAAGACGGTGTCGAGTTTTTCGCGGGGGATGACGAACTGCTGGCGCCACGCCTCGTAGCGCTGGGTGAGGGGGCCATTTCCAGGAATCTTCGCTTCGAGGCGATCGAGGATTTTTTGGAATTCGGAGTCGGGTTTCGTCGGAGCGACCGCGTCGTAAAGCGCGGCGGATTCCTCGTCAAACTTCAGTTTTGCACCCTGGACGATGCGGACACGCGTTTCGAGCGCCGAAAGTTGTTTGGTTAGATACTCGAGCCGAAGCCGCTGCATTTCTTCCGCGGGGATTCGAAGCATCGTCACCGCACTGAACAAGTCCATGGCCTCGTTGCGAATCGCATCCAGCGGCTTCTTCTCCTTCTCCGCGGCTGTCTTCCATTCGGGCGGTCCGTAGAACGCGTCCACGTAATCTTTGTCATGTTGCCCCATGGCCAGAACCAATTTCGCGTAGGCGACAGCGATATCGTCGGCAGGGTTTTTCATTAACGCTGCCACGACTTCTGGATCTCCGGCGATCGCGGCCGAGAGTCCGAAGAATAATAGGCCAACCGTAACGATTCCGATTTTCATGATGTTATTGTGCGGGCTCCGCTGCGACTTGCAGCACCATCTTTCCGCGATCGGCGTCGCACGAAATTAGCAGTCGTTAGCGTGTGCGCGCGCTACCCGGCTTTGCGATCGCTGCACGAGTTGCGGCGTTGCCTGGCAGCAACCGTTTCGCGTTCGCAAAAGCCGCGCTGGCTTCGCGGCGGCGTTCCAGCCGTTGGTAGGCGAGTCCGAGTTGGAACCAAGCCGCGCCCGAATTTGGATGGGATGCCGTGTTGGCCTGCAAACGGATCACGGCTTGCCGGGCGTTCGTCGCCAGAATCTGGAAATCCCGGAGCTGCTTTCGCAAGAGAGAATTCTTCGGTTCCAATTTCACCGCGCGCTCCAGAGTGCGAATGCTCTCGATCGGTCGATTCACGTCCAGCCCGCCGACTACTGGGGTCGAAATCATGGGTGCAATATTGGGCGAGAGTCGGACTGCTTTTCCTGCGGCGAGGAGACTCTCCGCCCGGTTGCCCAAGAGGCCCTCGGCCCGAGCCAACTGCGCCCAAGCAGCAGCCGCATTGGGCGCGAGGGCGGTGGCGCGGCGCGCGGCCCTGGCGCTGTCCTCCTTGCGCCCCAGGCGCTCGCAACACGCACTCAAGTAGAGGTAGGCGAGAGCTTGTCGCGGTGCGAGTTGGGTGCTCTTCTGCAATTGCGGAAGCGCGGCGGCAAAATGTCCGCGGCGTCCCTCGGCGAGTCCCAGAGCGAAGTGGGCATCCGCCCATTGCGGAGCGAGTGCCACGCTCTTTTGCAGTGCGCTGACGGCTGTATCATTATTCTGGGTGGCCGCCGCGGACATGCCATTGAGAAAATTGGCTACCGGACTATTTGGGTATCGCGCCGCAAGTTGGCGGGCGGCTTTCGCGCCTTCGGCGGCCTTGCCGGAGGCAAGATTCTGCATGAGCTGCTGGGTGACGGGATCACGCATCGCGGGGTCGGAGGCGGCACCACGGAAAGTGATCTGCGGTTTTACCAGCTTCTCCGGCGCCGGCAATTTTTTGAGGAGCCGATCGATATCCGGATCCTGCGCTTGCGCGCGAACGAGAAGGCCAACTCCGAGCAGAGCAATGAGGCAGAACCGCAATTTCATCCGGGGGAAATAACAGGTAGTCGCGAGTTTTTCCAAGACGATCTCGCATTACTTCACTGGCTCGGCCGCAAAATTCGCGGTGTGACTCGTCTGCGGGGGCGATGATTTTTCCTCCGGCTTGCCTTGAATGCTTCCGGCGATTAGAGGCAAAACATGGTTTTTCGCGCAGCATCGGTCCTGCTCTTTTTCTCGATTACATTCTTGGGCGCGGTGCGCTCCGAGGCGGCTTCGCCGGTTTGGAAAGTAACCGACACGAAGGGGCACACGCTTTTCCTTGGCGGCTCGATCCACGCCTTGCGCAAGAGCGATTACCCACTGCCGAAAGCTTTTGACTTGGCTTTCGCACAATCGCAACACCTCGTTTTCGAAGACGAGGAGACAAAGGGCGAAGCCGCTAAGATCGGGAAGGGCGGCGAATACCCGGCGGGCGACAGCCTCCGGAATCACGTCGATCCGCGGACCTATGCCTACGTGGTCAAGATCTTTGGTTTGATGGGTGTGCCGGAGGCGAAGGTGGCGAGATATCGGCCCTGGATGCTCACCTTATTTCTGTGGTCGCCCGGGTTGCAGGGGTTGTCTGGCGATCTTGGGATCGATGCTCACTTTCTCGCGAAAGCGCGCGCAGCTCACAAACCGATTTCCGGGCTGGTCAGCGCGCGCGAACACTACGCGGTGTTTACGGGCCTCACCGACAAGCAAAGCGAGGGGGTGCTGCTCCTGACCTTTATTCCGAATCGGAGCGGGTCCTACCCAAATATGGTGAATGCCTGGAGACGGGGCGACGCCGATGTTTTGTGGCGCGAAATCCATGCGAGTTATGCCGACTACCCGGGCTTCGGTGAAAGGCTGATCGAGGCCCGGAATCGGGTTTGGATTCCAAAAATCGAGAGCTATCTCGCGAGCGGGCAAACCTACTTCGTAATCGTCGGCATGGGACACCTCGGCGGCCCGGAAGGACTGGTTAGGCTGTTGCAGGCGCGCGGCTACCAGGTCGAACAACTCTGATCGTCGATCCGCGGCTGGCTACTGCAGAAGCGTGGCCGCGTGGCGCAGGGCCGACTCCGTTTGCCCGCCGAGCATGCGCGCGATCTCCTCGCGGCGTGCTTTGCTTTTCACTTCCCGCAGTTCCGAGTGCGTTCGTCCGCCACTCACTTCCTTCGTGACGACGAAATGCGACGCGGCGGCCGCCGCAACTTGAGGCAAATGGGTGATGCAAAGAACCTGACGATTTTCGGCCAGGGTGCGCATTTTCGCACCCACTGCGTGCGCGATTTCGCCGCCCACGTTGGCATCGATCTCATCGAAAACGAGAAGCGGAATCGCGTCCTGCGCCGCGAGCGAGGATTTGATCGCGAGCATCAGGCGAGAGATTTCGCCGCTGGAGGCGATGGCGCGCAGCGGCTTCATGGGCTCGCCGGGATTGGGCGAAAAGAGAAGCTCGAGCGTGTCCGTTCCGCTCAGGCGCGGCTCGATCGCGGCGGTGAGTTGGACTTCGAACTCCGTTTGGCGAAAACCGAGGTCCCGGAGATTTTGGCAAACGGTTTCGGAAAGCTTCGGGGCAGCTTTCGCGCGTAACTTCCGGAGAGCGGTTGCGGACCGCTGCATTTCGCCGCGAGCGGTCTCGATTGCTTTCGTTAGGCGATCGAGTTCGGCATCGCGGCCCTCGATTTTGCGGATGCGATCGCTGGCCCGCTCTCCAGCTGCGATGACCTCCGCGAGCGAGCCACCGTATTTGCGTTTCAAGGTTTCGAAAAGCGAGACGCGCTGCTCGAGCGCGGCCAACTGCTGCGGATCGAGATCGAGCCGTTCAACATACTGCGAGAGGGAGCGGGCAATCTCTGACAACTCGACCACGGCGTGCGCGTGGGCGTTGGAAAATTCCGCCATCGCGGGATCGAGTTTTTCCAATTCGCGCAGGAGTTTCTGGCTGTCGGCTAATTGGCTCAG
>JBDUAE010000234.1:0-3861 GCA_040004805.1 Chthoniobacterales bacterium
GCGAAAGATCCACGGCGCTGCCGGAACGTTCGACATCCCGCTTCCCTCTGCGGGCTCGCCTGGAATCGAGTGCCGCCTCGGCGGTGGCGCCAACGGAGATATGCATCAGGTCGTCGTCAGTTTCGCTACGCCCGTCACCTTCACTTCCGCAGCGATTACTTCCGGCAGCGGAACGGTGCTGGGAACAAGCGTGGTCGGAAATGAAATCACGATCAACTTTGCGGCCGCGAACGCTCAAACGATCGCGCTCAAGCTCTTCGGCGTAAATGACGGCAGTGGTGCAGGCGATCTCTCGATTCCGATTAGTCTGCTCCTGGGCGATGCGAATGCGAACGGAGTGGTGAACGCCACCGACATTTCCGCGACGAAAGCACAAAGCGGATCGGCGACGACAAGCGCAAATTTTCGACTCGATATCACGCCAAACGGGACGATCAATTCTTCTGATGTCGCGATCGAGAAATCCAATTCCGGGACTGGTCTGCCACCTGGCCCTTAAGGAATCCGGAAAGCCGTTTGCCAGGCTCTACCCGGGCTTTGCCACCGGAGGTTGATCCGCGAACATCTTCGCTCTTTCATTGGCGGAGTATTTTTGCGACCGTGGACGTCATCGATCCTAATGCAGAGTGGCTCGAGGCGGACGGCCTCGGTGGATTTGCGAGCGGTACGGTTTCCGGAGCCCGGACTCGGCGATACCATGCGCTGCTCTTGAGCGCGACCACGCCTCCCGCCGGTCGCGTTGTTCTCGTGAATGGGTTCGATGCGTGGGTAGAGACGCCGCACGGGACGGTGGCGCTGTCTTCGCAACGTTTCGCGGGGGACGTCATCCACCCGGACGGCGCGACGAGGATCGTGTCCTTCGACTACGAGCCCTGGCCGCGTTGGCGCTTTCAAATTGCGGACGACATCCTGATTGAGCAGGAAATTTTCGTCCAGCCGGGGCAATCAGTCGTCGTCCTTTCCTGGAAAATCGTGACGGAAAAATGTGAGGCGAAATTATGGGTCCGGCCCTTTTTTTCGGGCCGGGATTTTCACTCCTTGCAGCATGAAAACCCCGCGTTCCGGTTCGAGCCGGAGTTAAGCGCGGACCTCCATATCTGGCGACCGTATGATGGCATCCCGGGCGTGGTTGTACGCGCAAATGGCTCTTACACCCACCAACCGCAGTGGTATCGAAATTTTCTCTACACTGCAGAGGAGGAGCGTGGTTTGGATGCATTAGAGGATCTCGCGGCGCCCGGCGTCTTTGAGTTTTCGCTGGAAAACAAGCGCGCCGTTCTTCTGTTCGGCACCGAAAGCGCTTCCATTCTCGACCAGCCGATCGATGCGTCGTATGCGGCTCTGCAGACGGCCGAATGGCGCCGCCGCAAAGCCTTTGCCACGCCGCTGCATCGCGCCGCAGACGACTACGTTGTCCGGCGCGGGGCGGGGAAAACAATTATCGCTGGGTACCCGTGGTTCGGTGATTGGGGACGCGATACCTTCATCTCCATCCGCGGACTCTGCCTGGAAAGCGGTCGTCTCGAAGATGCCCGGGAAATCCTCGTGCAGTGGGCCGGAGCGGTTTCCGAAGGCATGCTGCCAAACCGATTTACCGATCAGGGCGATCAACCCGAATTTAATTCAGTCGATGCATCGCTTTGGTATGTAATCGCGGTTGGCGATTATCTGCGCGCGAGCGACTGCGGCGGTGCCGACGCCGCGACCTTGCGCGCTGCCGTCGATGCCATCCTGAGCGGCTATCACGCGGGGACGCGTCACGGGATTCGTGCCGATGAGGATGGTTTATTACGCGCAGGCGAAGTGGGAGACCAACTCACCTGGATGGATGCGCGTGCGAACGGCCGCGCGGTGACACCTCGTGTCGGTAAACCGGTGGAGATCCAAGCGCTCTGGCTGAATGCGCTGGCGATTGGCGCGCAGTTTTCCCCGCAATGGCAGACGATTCTAAATCGTGGCTACCGTTCCTTCGACGAGCGATTCTGGAACGGCGCGGGCGAATTTCTCTACGACGTGGTCGATTGCGACCACCAACCGGGAACCGTCGACTCGTCGTTTCGGCCGAATCAGATTTTTGCCGTCGGAGGATTGCCGCTCGTGCTCTTGAATCCGGAAAAAGCGCGCAAGGTGGTGGACGCAGTCGAAGCGCGGTTGCTCACGCCATTGGGATTGCGGTCCCTGGCACCAGGGGAACCGGGATATGTCGGTCGATATGGCGGTGGCGTCTCCGAGCGCGACGGTTGTTATCATCAGGGGACGGTGTGGCCCTGGCTGATTGGCGCCTTTGTCGAAGCATGGTTGCGCGTGCGTGATCACTCCGAGGCCGCGAAAAAAGAAGCGGCCGAGCGGTTCATTATGCCTTTGCTCGCGCATCGCGACCAAGCGGGACTGGGTCACATTTCCGAAATCGCGGATGGCGACCCGCCACACGAACCCGCTGGCTGCCCGTTCCAAGCGTGGTCGTTAGGCGAATTGCTCCGGCTCGATCCTCTGCTGTAGCGGCCCGGCGGCGCTCGACCGATTTCGCTCCTGAGGTAGGACAGCGCGGTGTTTCTCTGCGTATTCGACCGGTTAAAGCGGCTCGTCCTCAGGCAATCAAGCAAACTTGGCGGCTACGCGGGCAGGCCATTCGACTGCGTTTTGCCGGGAGTCGATTTTTCGACATTTATCTGCGGTCTTTTCTTAACGAAACAAATGTTACCCAGGCTCTCGATACGCTCCACAGCCGACCGTCGACTGAGAAAATCGTGCACCGCACGACTGCAGCCGTCCCAAATGTGGTAATCATCCACTACTATCAGCCCATCAGGAATCACGTAGTCAAACAGCGCTTCCAGACATGTCATGGTAGAATCGTACCAATCTCCATCCAATCTCAGTAATACGATGGGCTCCTGGGGTACGAAGCCGACCAGCGTATCGTCAAACCAACCTTCCACCAGTTGGAAGGATGTTACACCTGAGAGCTCCATTGCTCGCCGTGCGAAACTGACAGGCGCGGTGCAGTTATCAAAATATGCGGGCGAGGCATAATCACTCTGCCATTTTAGAGCAGCTTCACCGTCGATGCGTTTCGCTGGCGGCAATCCTTCAAAGCTATCGAATAGGAAATAATCGCGTTCTGGACCCAGCACTGTTGCAAGACCAGCGCTCATGCCGCCACGCCACACTCCACACTCGACAACACATCCGCGTAGACCGGCGACGCGCTCCGCCAGTACTAGGTTGTCAACATAGATCTCCTGCGGAATCATCGTATACTCACTAAACCGCCTGTGAATTCGATGGAACCTAACAGCGCGCTGCTCACGTCGAACTAAAGAACGTATACCTTGAAAAACCCTCCGACTGTTGGGTAAAATAAATTTAGTCATGTCCGCCCTTTGAAGGTGAAACGTGCCTTCGCGTTACCGTTGGCCCGTATACAAGGCCTTTTTGGCAATCCAGCCTGCCCACCAGCTACGATTCTTGCGAAACGCGCAGGGCGCAAATTACGAGTCGGCTATTGCGTCGAATGACCGACGCGCAAGTACGACGTGCCTTCTCTCCGAGATCGACCGCCGGATCGTGAAGGCGTGGCAAATAGTGCGCAACGCAGTTTCCGCTCGAATGCAAAACCCGCCGGTAAATCGGAGCAAGTGGTTTGGACGGGAAGCTTCGTCGGGAGGGAATTGTGGGCTTTGGGGCTCCGAAACGCGCGTCGCGGAGTGATGGTAGGGCGCGCATGCATTGTTGTCGCGCCGTTCGATCTGCTGGCAATTCTGCGCGCATTTGGTCCCAAACCGGCCCTTCTGCGCGGAGAGGCGCTTAAAAATTGGCTCCTGAGGTAGGACTCGAACCTACGACCAATCGGTTAACAGC
>JBDUAE010000235.1:0-3844 GCA_040004805.1 Chthoniobacterales bacterium
CCGTCGGCCGTGATCTCATAGTTTTTCACCTCGCCGAGTATCGTCTCTTTGCGATCCTCCAGACTGTAGGAACAAAGGTGAGATTTCCGATCCTTCCCGCCGCCATCTTCGCCCTCTTCGCCGCTCTCGTCCGCGATCGTGCGCCGGAGGTAAAAAATCCGGTCGCCTACCATTCGTAGATTCGAGTAATCGCCGCGCGGAATCTCGAGCGCAAGCAAGCGATTTTGCATCCCATCGAGATCGACTTTGACCACGACCGGCTTCTTCGCCTTGGCGTCTTTCGCGTCGCCCTTTTTCTCGTCTTTGCCGTCGGCTTTCTTCTCGTCGCCCTTTTTGTCCGCGCCGTCTTTGTCCTTATCCTTCTTGTCACCCTTGCCGACTTCATCGCTCTTCGGCCCCAGCGGATTCTCGGTGTCTTTCGCCAGCGTCACGAGATAGACCCGGCTCATATCGCGATAGACTTCCGCGAAGTCGTCCTGGCCGAAGATCGGATTGAAATCCCGACTCGAGGTCAGGAGAAAATACTTCCCGTCATCGCTAAAGGCGGCGTCGCTCGCAGAATACCAACTATCGGTCACGGCCACCGGTTTTTTGTCGGCTAACGAGTAGAGATAAACCTTGAGCCCGTTATTTTCTTCCGGTCGCGACCAGGTGATCCATTGGCTGTCCGGCGACCAATTATAGTCCGCAATTTCGCCAAATTTATCTTCGTCCACCACCGTCACCGCCTTGCTCGCTACATCGACGAAGCGCAGCCGCTGCATTCGATCGCTCCAGAGCAGCTTCTTGCTGTCGGGCGACCATAGTGCCCGGTAAAAATAGGTGTCCGCATTGCTCGTGATCTGTTGCGGCTCGCCTTTCCCGTCCTGAGCACGCACATAGAGTTCGTTCTCGCCCGTGATGTCAGAATTGTAGGCAATCCATTTCCCGTCAGGCGACCAAACCGCGTCGCGCTCGTGCGCGTTCGAAGTCTTGCTCAAATTCCGCGGCGTCCCATCCTTTGCCGGCACGGAAAAGAGATCGCCGCGCCCCACCACGATAGCGCGCTCGCCATCCGGCGACACGCTGACCGAGCCGATGTGTTTCGAGGCGTCCACCATCCCAGAGCGGCCGGCGGCGAGATCTTCTTTAATGTCGATCGGCACCGGCGTCGCCTGTCCGCTCGCCAGATCGTAGCGCCAGATATAGCCGGCCTGTTCGAACACGATCGCGTCTTTCCCGAGCGACGGGAATTTGATGTCGAAATCCTTGAAGTTGGTGAGCTGCTTTTGCTCCTTCCCCGTGAGGTCGGTCACGAAAAGATTCATCCGGCCATCGCGATCCGAGATGAAATAAATCCGGTTATCCGGCGCCCACATCGGGCAAATATCCTGCGCGGGATTGTTCGTCAGATTAACCGTCGCGCCAGTCTTGAAATCAAAAATCCAAACGTCGTCCGCCATCCCGCCGCGATAATGTTTCCAGGTGCGGAACTCACGGAAGACGCGGTTGTACGCCATTTTCGAATCGTCCGGCGAGAACGACATGAAACCGCCGCGCGGGATCGGCAATTGCTTCGGCAATTCCGCGTCCAAACCAACCGTGAAAAGATCACCGTTGAAGGAATTATACGACTTCATCCGCGAGCGGAAAACGACCAGCGGCTGCGTATTTTCCCAAGCCATCACGAGATTATTCGGTCCCATCCGATCGGAAATATCGTCGCGCGAGAGCGTGGCCGAAGTCGTTAGGCGCTTCGGTTCGCCGCCGTCCGCGGGCATGACATAGACTTCGGTGTTGCCATCATAATGGGAGGTAAACGCGAGCTGTTTACCATCCGCGGAAAAGCGCGGGAACGAGCTGTAGCCGGGACCGCTCGTTAGCCGACGCGCGGTGCCGCCATCTTTGCCGACGGTGTACAATTCGCCCGCATAGCAGAAGACGATTTGGGACCCATTCGTGGTGGGGAAACGCAATAGCCGTGTGGTCTTAGGCAACTGCTGCGCCGAAGCCAGGGGGATGAAAGCGGCGAGAAGAACGACGAGGGAGAAACGCGAGGGAATGCGCATAGAACTGAGACTTCACGCTTCTTTCTTGTCGTCGTCAAATTGCCGTAGATATCGCCCCGGCGGCGGTCACTTCTCTCAGTCGAATTTCCACGCCCGTTTGGCCGGCGCGCGTAATTTGAAACGTCCGCCGGCGCGACGCCGAATTAGGTCGAAGACTGCGTCGCAGCCATCGGCTTTGGTTTGATAAACGACGCGCAATAACTCTCCGAGCCGCCCCTCGGGAAAGCCTTTCAACGCGAACCAAGCCAGATATTCCGCGGGCAAATCGTAGATCGGAACTCCCTTCGGCGGATAATGTTTCGGACCAAACATCCCAAACGGCATGTGGTAACGCGCGATCATTTCCAGCTGCGCGGCCGCAGCGACCTCGGTCTCGTGATCCATCATGCAGCGAGGCGAGCGCGCCGGGCGCGTTGCGCCGCGCCTTCGAGATTTGGTAAGAGCGCGGTCAGCAAACCGATCAACGGCAGAAAGGAACAAATCTGGAAGACAAACGCGATGCCGTGGCGATCCGCCAACGCGCCTAAGACGGCCGACCCGATGCCGCCCATACCGAAGGCGAGGCCAAAGAAAAGGCCGGCCATCAAACCGACGCGGCCCGGGATTAATTCCTGCGCGTAAACCAGGATGGCCGAGAAAGCGGAGGAGAGAATCAAGCCAATGATTGCGCTCAAAATTGCACACCAAAACAGGCTCGCGTAGGGCAGCGCGAGGGCGAACGGCGCCACCCCGAGGATCGAGACCCAGATGACGGCTTTGCGTCCAACGCGGTCACCAATCGGGCCGCCGAGGAATGTCCCGGCCGCAATCGCGAACAGGAAAATAAAGAGATGCAGCTGCGCGCTCCGGATCGAGAGACCGAATTTTTCGATCAAGAAAAACGTGTAATAACTTGAGATGCTGGCGAGGTAGAAATACTTCGAAAACACCAGCACGATCAGAACGCTGAGCGAAAGGATCACGCGTCCGCGCGAAACGGGCGAACGCTCCGGTATCGGTTGGCCTACGCTCGCTACAGAACGTGCCCGCTCCATTAGCGCTCCGCGATACCAACGCCCCACCCCACTCAGGACCGCGATCCCGAGCAGCGCGAGCAATGTAAACCACATGATCGAAGTTTGTCCGCGCGCGACCACGATCAGCGCCGCCAGTAAAGGCCCGAGCGAACTTCCGGCGTTGCCGCCCACTTGGAAAACCGACTGCGCGAATCCGTGGCGACCGCCGGAGCTGAGATGGGCTACCCGTGATGCTTCCGGATGGAAAACAGACGACCCGATTCCCACGAAACCGACCGCGAGCAGTACCAATGGCAGACTCCCGGCCAGAGCCAGGAGGACGAGACCGACGAGCGTGAAACCCATCCCGAGCGCGAGCGAATAAGGTTGGGGTCGGCGATCGGTGTACAATCCAACGAACGGCTGGAGGAGCGACGCTGTCAGTTGATTCACCAGCGTGATCAAACCGATGTGCCGGAAATCGAGCTGCAATGCGTCTTTCAGGATCGGATAAATCGCCGGAATCAGCGACTGCATCGTATCGTTCAGAAGATGGGCAATGCTCAGCGCCACCAAGACTGGCAGAACGGGCGCGGCCATGCGCGAGTGGGCCGGTTCTGCCCCCGTCGAGGCCGGCGGATTGCAGGCGGGAGAATCGACCGGTGGTTGCATTGGCCGTGATCTTCGACCGGCTTTATTTCCGCGTCGCGCGAAAACTCAAAGCGGCTTGCAAAGCATGAGCGGACCGGAAAGGTTGCGCTCGATGTTCCAGGGAAGCGAAAAGCTCGCGCAAGCCGTGGC
>JBDUAE010000236.1:0-3828 GCA_040004805.1 Chthoniobacterales bacterium
CGATCGCAATCCGGTCTCTTCCACCCCCGCATCGTGCTGGCGGTCGTGCTCTGCGCCATCGGCGCCTCGCTCGGTTGGCTCAGTTTTGCGGCCACGCCGCCGAGCGGCACCATCACGGACAACTCCGGGCCGATTAGCTATACCGCCGGGCCGTTCACGCAGCCAAATCAGTCGCCGGTTGGTGCAGGTCAACTCGACACCGGTCCGCGCTGTGACAACAACGCTTTCCCTTGCGATAGCTACGCGCTGACCGTCACGGTTCCCGCTGGTTACACCACGCTGCACCCGAATGCGGCGGTGAAGGTCACGCTGGGCTGGGTAGATGCGGGCGCCGGCCAGTCCGATTACGATCTTTACGTTTACAACGGCACCGTCACCACCCTGAACGGTAGCATGCCGGCGGCGTACCAGTCTGCCAGCGGCGCCAATCCGGAAGTGGCGACCATCAGTCCACTAGCGAATGACGGCTTGCCGCACGTTTACACGATAAAAATCGTGCCGTTCATGCCTACGGGTGAAATCGTCAATGTGAGGATTGAACTGCTTCCGGGCGCCGCCGGCGGCGGCACACCCGGGTTCGGCGGCCCCGACGCCACGGCTCCAGGGACGCCCCGTTTTCAGATATTTGTCCCTCCCGCTGGGACCTCGGCTGAGGCGGGGAATGGCGAGTTTAACATTGGCTTTAATCCGGCAACCAAGCGCATCATGACGATGAATTCTGGTCCCATTTGGCGTCTCACTCCGCCAGAGGTCCTGGTCCCAGCCAAGCCCGAGTGCTGCAATGCGTTCTGGGAAGATAAGTCTTCGACCGCGACCAATACCGGCCTTGATCCCATTCTTTGGACGGACCAAAAAAGCGGCCGCACGTTTGCTTCGAATTCTACCGTGGGGGCAAATGCCGTCTATGCCTATACGGATAACGATGGTGACCTCTACGTGCCCGTCGGCGTGGCCGGGCCCAATGGGGGCGCGGATCACCAGACTATTGGTTCTGGTCCGTATCCTTTGGTCAATGGACTTCCGAATCCTCTCATTACGCCGGCTAATCAGGGTGAGGCCGTCTATTATTGCTCACAGGATATCGTCGGACCCGCGAGCTGTTACCGCAGTGACACCCTGGGCGCTAGTTACGGGAATCCGACTCTGGCTTATAACGGTCGAGGCGCAGGTGTCCCCGGGGGAACTTGCGGTGGCCTGCATGGTCACTTGCACGTAGCTCCGGATGGGACCGCGTGGCTGCCGGTGAAATCGTGCAGCGGTCTCCAAGGAGGTGTTTTCAGCACGGATATGGGCACCACTTGGATTACCTTCCAGGTGCCGGGCGCCATTTCCCAGCAACAGGGCGCGGATCCGTCGATCGCGATCGACGCCGATAGCACGATCTATTACAGCTATGTGAACAACGAGCCAGTGACTGTCGGCAATCCGCCGGAAGGACACGCACGCGTCCAAGTCGGTCATCGTAACCCGGATAACACCATCACCTGGACAAACAACTTCGACTTGGGCGCAACGCATGGGATTGTGAATGCCGCGCACATCGAGGCAGTGGGAGGGACCTCCGGCCGCGCCGCAGTAGGCTTCTTTGCGACCGATCGCCCGGGAGACTATCAGGCGCTTACTTTCCAGGGAAAGTGGTATCTCTATATTGCCACCACCTATAACGGCGGCGCGAATTGGACCGTCGTCAACGCGACGCCGAATGACCCCGTTCAAAGCATGACCGGCATCTGGCAGCAGGGCGGCGGCGCGCAAGACCGCAACCTTCTCGACTTTAACGAAGTCACGATGGACGACAAAGGCCGGGTTCTTTACGGCTATAGCGACGGTTGTGTTACCGCAGGTTGCATCGCTGGGACCAGTCCGAACGATTTCACCGCGCATATGCGGGTGGCGCGCCAATCGGGCGGCAAGACTCTTCTCGCGAGCTACGACGCTATGACCGATACAACCGTAGCGTTGGCCCCGAAGCCGCCATGCCTTTCGGGCACGCGCGATGCCGCAGCCTCGCATCTGAGTTGGAAGACTCCGGACAATGGCGGCTCGCCGATTGTGAACTATCTCATCTTCCGCGGGCTCACTCCGGGCAGTGAAGTCCAGATCGGTCAGACCGGCGTTCCGAGGAACAGTTTCAATGATACTACGGCCGACCCGCTGGTGGCGCATTACTTCTACGAGGTGAAGGCGGTGAACAGCTCGGGGACTCCGATTGGTAACTTCAGCAACGAGATCGATCTCCAGGTGGCCGCCGTTCCCCCACCGCAAAGCCCCTGCGCGTTACCGGGTTTGACAATTCTGACCGATCCACCAAACGACGAACTCGATATGGTACCGGGGCATGATGTGCTCAGCCTCTCGCTGGGCGAGCCTTTTGCTTATGCGTCAAACAAGATTGTCTTCACCCTGAAGATGCAGAGCCTGGCGACGGTGCCGCCGGCTACGAGATGGCCCGTTACCTTCAACGTCGGCGCGACCAACTACACCGTTCGGATGACCAACCTTCCGCAAGATGGATCGGTCGGGGCACCGATCTTCCAAGTTGGGCCGACTGCCGGAACACTTGTCGCGGCCGATCCGGCCAGCACGTTTACGCCTGACGGCACGATCACGATCGTTGTCCCGCGGAGTGCCATCGGCAACCCGGCAACGGGTACGGCCGTGACGGGATTCCTCACGCGGATCACGGCCGGGGCGATCACGCCGGATAACATGCCGAATAGCCTTACGCCGTCTGGCTCCTACACCGTGGTCGGTAACGCTTTCTGCGCTCCGAACACCGCGCCGCTGGCCAACCTCGTAGCTCACGTGCAAGGGACCTCCAATCCGCCAGTGGGCGATCCTCCACTCGCGATCGATTTCGATGGCTCGGCTTCCTCCGATGCTGACCCCGGCGATACCATCGCTTCCTATACCTTCGACTTCGGCGACGGCTCAGCGCCAGTCACGCAAGGGAGTCCATTGATTTCGCACACCTACGTGACCAACGGTGATTTCAACGCGACCCTGAAGGTCACTGACTCGCGCGGCTTGGTCAGCAGCAACACGGGCTTGGTCCCGATTGCCGTGGAACTGCCGGTCGATCGAGTCGCTTCGAGGAAAGCGCATAGCGGCGCCGTGGGCGGACCGTTCGAAGTCGCCCTCTTCGATCTGACCGTCCACCCAGATGGGACTGGCGATATCGAGTGCCGGTTGCCCGGACCTGAAAATGACTACACGATAGTTTACACCTTGGGGACCCAATATACGGTCAGCGGTTCAGCGAGCAGTGTGACTATTGATGGTGCTGGTGCGAATCTGGCGAGTCACGGACCCGGGCCCGGGCCAAACCAGTACACCGTGCATGTAGCCTCTACGGTGCCGAACGCGCAGCATCACTTGATCACCTTTAACGGCATGCCGGTCCACAGTAATACTCCCGGTGCGCCGAACGGTGGGAACGCCACGCTGAATAACGCAGTGAACACTTTCAACTTGCTCGTGGGCGACACCACAAACAGCGGCGTGGTCAATGCGTCGGACGTCAGCCAGGCGAAGGCGCAATCCGGACAGAACACCACTGGCGCCAATTTCCGCTTGGACGTGAATGCCAACGGCGTCATCAACGCCTCCGACGTATCTGCGATCAAGGCACAATCAGGGACTCAGTTGCCGGCTGCCCCTTCCGGCGAAGTTACTCAACAAAAGCAGCGCTAGAGCTAGAGCGCGACTGCTCAACGGCATTGGCCCAGCAAGGGCCAATGCCGGGGACTCGCTCCCGTAAGCGAGTAGACCAAAGCACAGGTCGGGGCGGCCAGTAATGCGTCAAATTTCCGCGAAGACGTGAACGCC
>JBDUAE010000237.1:0-3814 GCA_040004805.1 Chthoniobacterales bacterium
TCCGCGCGATTCAAAATTCGCAGACTTTGCGGAACGATCTCAATCGCACCCGTAGGCAATTTCGGATTCTCCGTCCCTGGCACACGCGCCGCCACCGGGCCTTCCACCTGAATCACGTCTTCGTGTCGCAAGGTGTGCGCTATCTGTGTCAGTTCCGCATTTTCCTCTGGGCGAAAGACCACCTGCGTCAGGCCTTCGCGATCACGGAGATCAATGAAGATCACGCCGCCGTGATCACGCCGCACGTGCACCCAACCGGCGAGCTTGGCGGTGTTGCCGATATCGGAGGCGCGTAATTGAGCGCAGTGGTGCGTGCGATACATTTCTTGTTCTCCAGCTTGCTAAACTTGGGAGGACACACTGTGAAGCCGCGCCAAATGCGCAAGCAACTCTTCGTGAGGCACAAGCTGTTCCGCGCGCGAAGCGAGTACCTTCACTTTTACCTGCGGCCACTCATCGCCGAAAAGCACGGCCGAGCGCGCCTGCAGGTGTTCGGCGTTTTGAAATTGTTTCCCGACTTTCGCGGGAACCAGGGAATAATCGACCCGGTAACCGGCATCCCGCATCGCCTGCACCGCGCCCAAGGCGTCGTCACGGCGCTCCTCTTTCGCGATCACAACGTAGACGTCCAATTCCTGCGCCCTACCGGTCGCGGTCTCCATCCGCGCGCGCGCCACCGCATTTTCGCGCAGTAATTCGCCGAGCACGACATCACCCATCGCAAAACCAAGCGCCGGCAATGAAGCTGCGCCGTCACTGAGATGGTGGATCAAATGGTCGTAACGGCCGCCGCCGGCAATCGCACGAAGTTTGCCGCCGCGGTCGAACGCTTCGAAAACCACTCCCGTGTAATAAGCGAGTCCACGCACGATCCGGAGGTCCACCTTCACGTAGTCGGCTAAACTGCGAACACGAAGCCCGGCCAGGAGTCGCTCAAGTTTGTCGCTCGTTCCGCCGCCATCGAAAACCTGAAAGACCGGGTCGGCTAACTCACCTAACCGCGCCGCAGTTTTTTCGCGCGGCTCGCGTTCGCTCTTGTCGATTATTTCCAGGACCTCTTGCCACCGCTCTTCGGGCACAGCGTGCCGGCGCAGGAAATCGATCCAGAATTCGCGATCACTAATCCGCACTACCACATCTGCCGCGGTGAAGCCGAAGGAGCGCAGAAGATCCACGCAAAGCGCGATTAGTTCGATCTCCGCCTCGACTCCCGCTTCTCCAATGATGTCGCCGTTGTACTGATAATGCTCGCGCAGCCGGCCACGTTGCGGGCGCTCGTAGCGAAACATTTGTGGGATCGAAAACCATTTCATCGGTTTCCGGAAATCGCGGTGCGAGGCCGCGGCCATTCGGGCCAACGTCGGCGTCATCTCTGGACGCAAAGCGACAGCGCGCCCGCCTTTGTCGGTAAAATCGTAAAGCTGTTTCGCAATCTCTTCGCCCGACTTCTTCTTAAACAAATCGAGATCCTCGAGCAGCGGGCCGTCATATTCGACAAAACCATAACGACGCGACACTTCACGCCATTGTCGGAAAATGTAATTCCGCACCGCGCAGTCGCCGGGCAGGAAGTCACGGAAACCGGGGAGAGCTTGCATCACACAGGAAAAAGTAGGGAGGCGCTGTAGGCAACCGGCTGCGCCTCAAAATACGATTGAAAGAATATCGGATGAATAAAGGCCGGGCTCATGCAGTCGGATAGAAGCACGGCGGAGAACATCCGTTTAACCAAAGCAAAGGACAAATATGAAACACACACCATTAATGAAATTGTTGGCCGTCGGAGCAGTGAGCGCACTCGCGTTGAGCGCGGCATTCGCCCAGACGACGAAAGAATCCACCACGACTACGACCGCAGGCGGCGACGTAACGACTTCGAGCTCGACCACGACGCTCGACGGTTCGGGCACGATCACGACCTACACCCCGGGACAGGAGTTTGTGGAGTTCAAGACCACCTCCAGCACATCGCCGGTGAAGTATTACTACACGCCGAAAACGACCGTCGTCGATTCGACCGGTGCGGTGGTCGATATGTCGCTGTTGCGGCCTGAGCTGCCGGTGCGTTACACCTACGTGAAAGAAGGCGATCGCATGGTCGTTTCCAAGATCACGGTGGAGAAGCCGCTGGCCGAGATCAAGAAGGTCACTGAGACCACCACCACCACGACTACTCACAAGTAGTCGACCGCTCGGAAGCGTAATTTAGCAGAGCGCCCGCGGAACGTGTTTCCGCGGGCGTTTTCCGTTTTAGGCGACGCGGGCGTAGCCGCGCGGGAATTTTTGGTGCCAACGCCACGCGCTCTCGACGATGGTGCGCAATTCCTGAAAGCGGGGCTGCCAGCCAAGTTCTCGTTTAATTTTATCCGAGGCCGCGATCAGCCGGGGCGGATCGCCCGCACGCCGCGGTTTTTCGAGCACTGGAATGGCGTGGCCGGTAATTTCACGGCAGGTCTCAATCACTTCCCGCACGCTGGATCCGCCGCCGGTGCCGAGATTGTAAAATTCGCTCTGCGGTGCCGTGAGAGCCAGGATATGCGCCCGCGCGAGATCGAGAATGTGAATGTAATCGCGGATGCAGGTTCCATCCGGCGTTTCATAGTCAGTCCCGAAAACCTCCACCTCCGCTTTTTGGCCGAGCGCCACCCGTAGGATGTTCGGAATCAGATGAGTTTCGATCCGGTGATCTTCCCCAAATTGCGCAGAAGCGCCCGCCGCGTTGAAGTAACGCAGGGCGACAAAACGGAGCTGATGAATTTCTCCGTACCAGCGAAGAATCCGTTCGAACGCGAGCTTCGATTCCCCATACGGATTAATTGGACGTTGCGGCAGGGTCTCATCAATCGGCACCCTTTCCGGCGGCCCGAAAGTGGCGCAGGTCGAGGAAAACACGAGGCGCGAAACGCCAGTGGCCACCATCGCGTCGAGGAGATTTAATCCGTTGGCGACATTGTTCCGGAAGTATTTCGACGGGTTTTCCATCGACTCGCCCACTAGTGCACTCGCCGCGAAATGCATCACCGCGTCCGGGGCGATCCGGCGCAAGGTCATCTCAGTCGCGGCTCGGTCCGCGAGATCGCCTTCGATAAATTCCGCACGCGCGTCGACGGCGCGTCGGTGGCCCTCGCTTAGATTATCGAGCACAGCGACCTCGTATCCCTCGTCGAGGAGCGACTCGACGCAGATGCTCCCGATATATCCGGCGCCGCCGACGACGAGAATTCTCACGCGGGAAGGTGGGATCGTCGCCGCGGTCCTGTCAAAAGAAACTCCCGTCGCCGGGCTAGATCTTCTTTTTCTTTTCCGCTTCCTTCTTTTCCAGACTGGCGATCATGCGACGCACGATCGAAACGCGGCGCCTTGGGCGCAAGACCTTCAAACTCTCAGTTTCAGAACCCCAATTCGTAATATCGATGTCGACATGCCGGACGCCCCAGCGCCGCATCGCCCCGGGCGATTTGTAAAGATCGATCGTGCTCGTGCCGACGAGCGCGCCACCGTAGTCGTCGATGATATATTCCTCCCCCGATTCCACGAGACGGAAGCGAGTCCCGAGCGGGAAGCGCGACCAATCCGAGGCGGCGCTCCGAATCCCGCCACCGGAGAGACGCCGGCCGATGGCATTGCGCGAGCCGCTCCCCTCGTTGTGAGAATAAGCAGTGGTGCGGACTTTCTGCACCCTCTGGCCGGAGATAGCAAGAGAGGGAGTGGTCGGCGTGGCGCAACTGACGAGCGAGCAAACGCATGCCGCAGCCAGACTGAATTTCAGGAGCTGGTTCATGAGGACGAAGCGCTGACATACCGATTGAAGCAA
>JBDUAE010000238.1:0-3800 GCA_040004805.1 Chthoniobacterales bacterium
GCGCCTCCAGCGGTCGCAAGATAAAGGGCCTCGGCCGTCCGCAAAGTCGGCACCGTCGGTTCATAAAAATTTCGCGCCTTTTGCGCATCGATCGCGGATCGCATCACCTGCCACATATTCAACTCTGGGCCGGCGGCAACATCCGAGCCCAAGCCCACCGGGATACCCGCGCGCAGCAAGCGATCGAGCGGAATCAGGCCGCTGCCGAGAAAGAAATTGGAGGTAGGGCAATGTGCCACGTTTGCACCGGTCGCGGCCAGCGTCTGCACTTCATCATCGCTCAAATGCAGGCAATGCCCGAGCACCGATTTCGGACCGAGCAGGCCGCAGCGATTGTAGACATCTGTGTAATCGCGCGCCCACATAAATAGGTTCCGCACCTTGTCGATTTCCTCGCGGTTTTCCGCAAGGTGAGTTTGGACGTAGGCGCCGAGCGCGGTCGCTAATTCCGCCGCGCTCCGCATCAAAGCTTCGGAGCAGGTCACGGCAAAGCGCGGACTGAAAGCGTATTCCAGCCGGCCTTGCGCCGCGCCGTGCCATTTCCGGCAGAGCCGTTCACTTTCCAGGAGTGAAACCGAGAGGATTTTCTTCGGCTGGATCGTCCCGTAAGAGCCGTGGTCCATCATCATCTTACCGAGAATGACCCGGAGACCGCTGGCCTCCGCGGCTTGAAAGCCGACATCGCAGCTATCTTCGAAAACTGCGGCGTAGATCATCGCCGTAGTGGTGCCGTGCCGAGCCAGTTCTTGGAAAAAACGCGGCGCTTCTTCGCGGGCCTTCGGACCGGTAAACTCGCGTTCGACCGGGAAAATATTCTCGCGTAACCAAGGGAGCAGCTCGGTCTCGCCCCGCGCCACGACGGGGTATTGCGGGAGGTGGGTATGACAATCGATCAGTCCCGGAAAAATCGCGACGTTTGCCCGCTCCTTCCAGATTGCCTTCGCGCCCCGGGCCGAGCGCCGGATGTCGGCAAAATTACCGACTTCCGCGATTCGTCCGTTTTCGATCAGGACCGCTCCATCGCGTCGGCCGCGGAGCGCGCCAAATTCCGGGGTATCGATCAGGAAGCCGCGGATTCCGAAGAGTTCAGGGTCAGCCATCGCGCAGGGAACAGGACATCAGAGGCGCGGGAGACGAGCAACCATTGAATGGGGCGCTGGGAAGGCGGATCCAAAAAAAAGATCCGGGCAGCGCACGCTAGGAGAAACAACAAATACGAGAAACGTGCCGCCGCCCGAATCGCCTTAACCTGCAATATAAGACAGCGACTTGCGCAAGATGTTCAACAAATCTGGGAATAAAAATCGAAACCAGATTCCGCCACCAAATTTGGCGCACACTTCAGCCATTCAGAGGGCAAGTTCGCCTTGCGAAACCCGCCCCACATTGGCCATTTCCGCCCGCACTTCCTCCAGGAGCGATTTAAATTCGCACTTCTCCAGCGCTTCCAGCAACTCCACGTATCGGGGCGCGATTCGCAGCTCATCCAGCGGCCGTGGCAATGGCGTGTCGCAATCGAGC
Source organism: Chthoniobacterales bacterium (assembly GCA_040004805.1). Lineage (GTDB taxonomy): Bacteria > Verrucomicrobiota > Verrucomicrobiia > Chthoniobacterales > UBA10450 > JACCTI01. The sequence continues at coordinate 1,522 of JBDUAE010000238.1, forward strand.
TCGACCATCTTCCGGTTCTGAAGAATCTGCTCCCGCGCCGCAGTCAACTTCTCCCGGCTTCGCGCGCTCTTCACCTTTTCCAGATTAGCGAGCAATCCCTCTAGGCCGCCATGTTCGTTAATCAAAGCCGCCGCCGCTTTCCGCCCCAGACCGGCGCCGGGAATGTTATCCACGGAATCGCCCGCGATCGCGAGAACGTCGCCGATCAGATTCGGCCGCACGTCCCATTTGGAGACAACTTCGGCTTCGCCCAGCAGCGCGAACGCGTCCTTCGGCGAAACCAAATCCGCCTTCGCTGTTGTATAAACTTTCACCGCTGGACTAACGAGTTGAAACAAATCTTTATCGTTCGTCGCGAGCACGACTTCGTGCCCCAGCCTGGCGGCTGCGACCGCGTAGCAACCCATCAGGTCGTCCGCCTCCGTGTTCGGCAACGAAATATTCTTAAAGCCGAGCAACGCGGTCAGCGTGTTCTGGATAAAATCGAGCTGCGGCACCATCGGCGACGGCATTTCCTTGCGCGTTTCCTTGTAAGCCGGCTGCAATTCCACCCGTTTTTGTGGCAAGCCTTCGTCCCAAAAAACCGCGCCCATCTCCGGCCGGAGATGCTTCAGCATTAGCCGTAAAGTCTTGGTGAAACCGAAAATCGCATTCGTCGGTTCGCCGCGGGAATTCGAGAGATTCTGGATCGCGAAAAACGACCGGTAAACGTAGTAATGCCCGTCAATCAAAAGGAACTTCATCGCTCCGAACAGGATTCACTGGATTCGGCGGATTTGAAGAGAATTCCTCCGGGTTTGCGCGTACAGAGCCAAATGCCTGATGAATGGATGGTCCGCGTGGAGGGCGACGAGTATGGCCCGGTCGATGCCGAGGCGCTCCGCGAATGGAAAGCCGAAGGACGGCTAATTCCTTCCAATGAGGTCCGCCGGATCGGCCAGGAAGGCTGGGTGTCGGCGCGCACGATCGAGAATCTTTTCGACGAGGTCCCACATGAACAACCCCAGGGTGGCTTCGGGGCCACGAGGGTGCGCAGCTGGCGGGAGATTGGCGCGGAGACGTGGCAAATTTACCGACACGGTTTCGGTCGTTTCCTGCTCTTCGCCATTCTTAGCGCGGTTCCGATGTTCGTCCTGCAATTCACCATGCCCACGCTCCCTATGCCGGATGTTTCCGGCGGCGGAACTCCGACGGTAGCGTGGCCCGTGGTGCCGCCGATTTGCGCGGTCGCGCTCCTGGTTTTCCTCGCGGTCTGGCCGATTTCGACGGCTGGTTTTCAATTTGTGGCCGACGATATCGTGCACGGCCGGCAGCGCAGTTTTGGTAATCAATTTCGCGCCGCAGTGGCGCGCTGGGGTTCGGTCATGGGAGCGGCGTTCGTCGTTTACGCCAGCTACTTTTTTTGGTTCTTCATCCCCTTCGCCGCTCTGATCGGACTCGCGAGCAGCGGGCAACTTTCCATCCTGAGCGTCTTCCTGTTCCTGCTGATTTCCATTTTCATGGTCTACATGAACGCGCGGCTCTTTATTAATTTTCTTTTCTGGCAACCCGCCGCAACCCTGCGGCCGCACGGCACCCTTTCCGCACTGCGCGAGAGCAAAGAATTGGCGCGATGCGCGCCGGAAAGTCCGAAGCTGGATCGCCCGCTTTATCGGGGCGCCATTGTCGCGTCAGTCTGGCTCCTGGTCGTCTTGGTTCTCGCAATCGGCATCCAAGTGCCGTTCATGATCGCTCGCTTTCTCGGTGCCGGAAGCGCTGAAGATGCCATCGCTCTGGCTCACACACTGGCCGAGGCGAAAACAGCCGACACGCTCACGATCCTGGCCGATATCGCATCGACCGTGCTGAATCTCCTACTCCAACCCATTCTAGCCGCAGCGTTCATCGTCCTCTACTACGACGCCCGCGCGCGCGCCGGAAAGAGCGAGGACGAGATCAACGCTGACTAAGGTACGGGAGCAAACCGTACCGCCCGCGTTCGCGGCCGATCGCGGCGCGTAACCGCCGAGGCTCTAACGGTGCTACTTTTTCCTCGGCGGGCGGAAACGAATCCGCGACACTGCACACAGCTTAACCCTCTATGAAAAACTCTGGCATCGGACTCGGATTCGTCCACGCGCGCACCTTTTTGGCCGTTGCGCTCTGCTGCTGTGGACTGTTGATCGCGATCTTCAGCGTGATCGCGAATCCGGCGCGAGGGGAGCACACGCAGAGCAGTGTTTTGGTTGCGGGAAAGCCGAACCTAGGCGCGGCGAACAGCGCGGGTTGGTCCCTGATCG
>JBDUAE010000023.1:0-12849 GCA_040004805.1 Chthoniobacterales bacterium
CCGGTTTTTCCAACGGCGGAGCATCCTTCAGGTTCAGTAACGGCAGTTCGGGCTCTGCGGCTACCGGCTCCGTCGGCTTCGGTTCCGCCGGGATTAAGGCGCGCACCATGGAAGTGTAATCGTAGTCGCCTCGGTTTTTTCCCACCTCTTCCCGTAAACTCACGGCCGCCGCTTCCGTTGCGCCTAACGAGAGGCCGTGGGAACGCGCGAGACGAGTCGCAATCTGCACGTCTTTTAGCATGTGCTTGACCGAAAAATGCGGCTCGAAATCTCCCGAGATCATCTTTGGCAATTTCATCGTCAGCGTGGCGGAATTGCTGGCGTTGCCGCGCATGGCCGCGGCGAATTTATCTAGGCCAACCCCGGAACTCTGGACCAGCGCCAGCGCTTCCGCCGCCACCTGCACGGTCGCGGCCGTCACCATATTGGTGGCGATCTTAATCGTCGTCGCCTGGCCGATCTCGCCGATTTCGACGATCTCCTTGCTGCTGGCCTCTAGGATCGGACGCGCCCGGCGAAAAGCCGCATCATCGCCCCCGATATAGAAAACCAACTCGCCTTTTTCCGCGGCCAGCTTGCTCCCGGTGAACGGTGCATCCAGAAACTGCGCGCCGCGTCGTTGCACAATCTCCGCTGCCGCTCGCATCGTGTGCGGCGCCACCGTGCAGTGCGCCATCACGATGTGATGCGCTTTCAGCGTCATCTTCAATTGCTGCACCACGGTCAAAAGCGCCGCGTCATCCGAAACGAAGATTTGGATATAATCCGTCAGCTGCGCGATCTCCGCGGCCGACCCGACGAAGTTAGGGAAAGGGCGCGGCGTGCGATTCCAAACGTAGACCGAAAACCCGCGGCGCCGGAGGTTTTCCGACACTCGCTGGCCGATGATTCCGAGCCCAATTATTCCAACCGTATTTTTAGATCGACGCGACATTTACAAGTTCACCGTAACAACTTCAGGGTTGCTCGAAAGTCACGGCAAACCGTCGCCGGTGCAATGCAGAACTTGCGCGTTTTTGGCTCGGCACGCTCTAAAAAGACGTGTGCTATTTCCGCAGGCTCTCGCGGATTGCGGCCACGGCCGTGGCGCGCTTAATATTCGCCAACCGATCGGCAATTTCACCGCGCACTTCCTCGAAAGTCAGTCGACGCGGAGCCAGATTATCGCTCAAACGGACAATGTGAAATCCAAGATGAGAACGGAAGGGCGCTGACGTGTCATCGGGCGCCATTTTCTCCAACTCTTTGAAGAATTCCGGCGAAACGCGCCAGGCCGAGAAGAAGTTTAGATCGCCGCCGTTCATCTTTGTCGCGTCGTCCTCTGAGCCTTCGTTGGCGACCGTCTCGAAACCCTCGCCCGCGAGGAGTCGCATCGATAAACCTTGCACCAGCGCTCTTTTTGCGAGCATGACCTCAGCCGGAGTACCGTCCGGCGCAGCCACGAAAATATGCCGCGCGCGATAACGTCGCGGCAGCTCAAAGTGCGCGCGTTCGGTTTCGTAGCGTTGCCGGCATTCTCCCTCGGTGACGTCTAACTTCGCCGCGACCAGCGCCTCCAATTCCCGGCACGCCTGGATGTGATCGCGTAACAGGATCCGCAGCGCAACATCGGTCAGCTGCGACGCTTGCGAGGCCGCGGCGAATTTCTCGTCGTCGCCAAATTGGTCACGCAAAAGATCAAACGCGCGCGTCACTTCTTCGTCGGTTACGGGCTGCACTCCCGCCGAGGAACCAAGCCGCGCCGCCGCCAACATCGTCTCCGCGCGGGTGTCGTTAGGCTGGACAAGATCGTGCTCGAAGATGGCTTTGCCTCGGACCGAGGCCAAAAATCGACCACGTCCAGACAGCTCGCCGACGACCGTCCGGGTCCAACCTGCGCGGGACAGAACCTCACCCACACCGGAGCCAATGACAGCGGCACCAAGCAGCAGGAGCGAAACTCGTGCGGCCTTTTTCACCGGAGCGCCGTCTCGCAAAGATAACGGGTCGCGATCTTGCCCACGATGCCGAGACTTTCCGCGCTGAGTTTGTCCATCGTATCAGCTGGCGTGTGCCACGGCGGATAATCGAAATCGATCAGATCGATCACCGGAATTCCAATCGCATTCAACGCGGTGTGGTCATCCGTGATTCCGCCGAGCGAATAGGTGATGTGGTCGCGCAAATGAAGCGCCTTTGCGGCCGCAAAGATATCGAGCGTCATCTGGGCCGGCGAATCCGGCGAGAGCGTGATCCGGAGATCGCGATCTCCCACCATGTCGAAAAGAATCCCGCCCCGGAATTGCCGCACTTTTCCTTCCGCCTGAAGTTGTTTGGCAAAGTGACGACTACCGAAAAATCCGTCGGTGTCGGTAAACGACACATACGCTTCCTCGCCATCGAAAAAAACCAGCTCCACCTTCGCCGCCAGCTCCGGTCGCAAAGCCAGCACGCGTGCCATTTCCAAAAGCAAACCGTTGCTCGAGCCGCCATCATTGGCACCGACAAACGATTCCTTCTCGAAAAACTTCGTGTCGTAATGCGAGCAGAGCAGAAAAAAAGGCTCCTTCTTCGGGCCCGGCGCGCCGACAAAGGTCGCGATCAAATTCACAAAGGTTTTCGGCCCCTGCGGAGTGGTGTCGGTAAATTTTTGCGGCGTTACCGTCCAGCCTTGCGACTGCAATTCTTGCGTAAGATAGGCGCGAGATTTTTCGATCGCTTCCGTCCCGGGCGGACGTGGGCCAAATTCAACCAAGTGCGCAACATGCTGCAGGGCTTTCTCGCCGGAAAATTCCTCCCATAGGTTCGCCGGCCCCGTCTCCTGTGCCGGCCGATCGGAACCGTGGCAGGCAGCCAGCATTCCGGCCAGCAGAAGGAAACACAGCCGCCTCATTGCGATGCTTCAGCTTTCGCTCGCCCCAAGACCGATCGCATTGAGGACGCGTTGCAAATCCTCGTTGCCGTAATATTCGATCTCGATCCGGCCGCGTTTGTCGCCGTGATGCAAGGTGACGCGGGTCCCGAGATGCTGCGCCAATCGGTTCTGCAAATCTTCCAACGCCGCCGAAGTTACGGTCGCGTTCACGGGCTGCCGCTTCCGGCGCGAGCGCGTCCCGAGTTGGCGCGCGACGAGCCTCTCCGCATCGCGCACCGTGCCGCTCCGGCGCAGAATCGTTTCCGCGACCGCGACCTGCTCTTCGTGGGCCTTTAGCCCGAGCAAGACTTTAGCGTGACCGACCGAGAGCAACCCTTGCGTTAGCCACGACTGCACTTGCTGATGCAGATCCAGCAGACGCATCGAGTTTGCGACCGAAGCGCGGCTGCGGCCGACCTTTTGCGCGATGTCTTCCTGCCGCATGCCGAACTCGCCCGCCAGCCGCGCATAAGCTTGCGCTTCTTCGATCGGATTCAGGTCGGCCCGTTGCAGATTCTCGATCAACGAAAGCTCGAGCACATCAAGATCGCTCGCCTCGCGCACAATCACGGGCGCCTGGGTCAGGCCCATCTCACGGGCCGCGCGCCAACGCCGCTCACCCGCAATCAACTCATGTTGCCCATGCACGAGGCGGACAATGAGCGGCTGGATGATCCCGTGTTGCCGGATCGACTCCATCAGTTCGTGCAATGCTTCCGCCGCAAATTCCTTCCGCGGTTGCAAAGGACTGGGCACGATCGCACCTAGATCGACTAATAGAACGCGTTCCCCGGGCTCAAGCGCCATTGTCACATCCAGCACGGGCTCCAGCGCCAAGGCAGGCGCGGGCCGCACTCCGATGAGCGCGCCGAGACCTTTGCCGAGACCGGATTTTGCCACGCCGCAGACTATCGGAACGCGTTTGGTTAAGCAAACACCAGCGGTCTGCAGATCGTTCTCATCGTCGAAATTATCGGCCGCTTAACGACGACGCGACGGCCCGCGCGGCTTGTTCCAACAGCCGACTCTCCGCCTCAACTAATGGTCCATAGCCGTCACCGACGATTGGTTCATGGTAGCTGCCGCTGTGCCGCGAAATTGCCTGCCCGCTAGCACCGCTTTGAATCCTCCAGGAAAGATCGAGGATCGCTTCCCGGCCGCTAACGCCGTGGAATTGTCTGATATCGAGCGCAACCCGGTAGCGTCCCTTCGCGCCGCTAACAAGCGAGCTGCGGACGTTCCGGGAGTGCAGAAGTCCCGCCAAGTTTGCGGTCATGGTGCGGTTGATATTTTCCTGGAGCGAGCCGAGCCAGACGGCGTCGGACGGAATTTGAAACTCATTCGGCCCGCTTGCGAAGACGATTTCAGCGCGGTCGATGTAACTCGGAAGGGAAACAGGCCCGACGACGACACTCAGACCGGATGCAGAACTGCCGGTGGCGGCCGATGGAGACGCGCTCAGGCGATAGGATTTTTCCGGTGTCCCGCCACAAGCGCCGAGACAGGCGGACAGTCCGAGACACAAAATGAAACGCAGCGTGGAGCTCATGGGAACTGCCTTTACTGGCCCGGGGTGCCTTTGGGCGGTTTAACTTTGCCCGGCTTGCCGAAGATGAGCGAATTTGGTTTCCGTTCAATCGTCCCACTCAAGCTGCGAACTGATTGCAAGGTTTCATCGAGCTGACGCAAGGTGTCGGTGAGCTTTTGATACAAGGCGCCATTCTCTCCGTAGCCGTTCATCGTTTTATTCAGCTCTTCGGCCGTGGCTTTAATCGAAGCGAGAGCGGCCGACGCATTCTTGACCGTTTCTTCCAAGGGCAACGCTTGCAGCTTGTCGAGCAACGCGCTCGCCTTGTCCTGCAACTCCGCCAGGCTGGAGCCACCCGTGGGCAGCACGTGGTAGCCCGCGATTTCCGACACTGTCGCCGCGGGCGCGTCCTTCTGAAAATCGAGATCAACATACATTTGACCCGTGATCAAACTCCCCGTCTTGAGACTCGCCCGCAATCCGTTGCTCACGGCGTCCTCGATAAATTTTTCGGCGGGCTCGGTGCTCTCGTTCGACAAAGGTGTGATCAAACCCGGATCGATTTGGACCAGCACAGGCACGCGTCGCGCGGGATCGTTCGGAAGATAGCGGAAGTTAATCCCTTTCACGGTGCCGATGCGCACCCCGCGAAAATCCACCGGCGCATCTTCGTTCAAACCGCGCACACTGCCGGTAAAGAGAAGGAGGTAGGGCAGGCTGTCCCTCATCACGAACTTTTTCGTGTCGGAGAGGCTGTCATAAAGAACGAAGCTCTCGCCATCGCTCACGGCCGCCGCGCTCGGCGCATTTTCGGGTTGCCCAAAAGTAATCCCGCCCACGAGGAGCGATTCCAGCGTCCCGGCGTGCAGCTCGAACCCATTCGCGCCGATCTCGACATTGATCCCGCTCGTGTTCCAGAATTTGGTATTGGTGCGCACGAGGTTGGCATATTCCCGCGAGATAAAAGCGCCGAACTCGACCTTGCCCGTCTCCGGATGGAAGACGCGGGTCTCGATTTTTCCCGCGCTTAATCCTTTATAAATAATCTGCGTCCCGGGAGAGACGCTGCCCGCCTCCTCCGTGATAAGCGTGATGCGCAAACCCGGAACGCCTTTCGGCGTGACCGGCGGATCCTCGAGCCCAGTGAAATGGCGCAGCGGCTCCTTCGAAAGTCCCGGCTCCAGTTCGATGTAACTTCCCGAGACAATCGTGCTCAACCCGGAAACACCTGAGGCGCCGTAGCGCGGACGCACCACCCAAATTTGCGCGTCCTTGGTCAGCAAACGCGTCGCCTCGCTCGTCATCTGCATGGTCACGAGCACGCCCTTTAGGTTTTCCGTTAACGAAACCGCGGTGACCGTGCCGACATTTACGCTTCGGCAAAGGACGGGCGTCTTGCCTCCGACGATTCCTTCCGCCGTCTCGAAGTGCACCGTGACTTGCGGCCCGCGCTCTGAAATATATTTCACCGCCAGCCAAATCCCCAGGAGCGCGGCCACCGCCGGGATAATCCAGATGGGCGAAATCCGACCGCGTTTCACCACAGGCGTGAGACGCGGTTGATCGGGGGAAAGGACATCGTGCATAGCTAGCTTAAGTTCCCGCTTCCGCGTGGGCGGCGGCTTGATCCCAGATCAGGCGAGGATCGAAACTGATGGCGGCGAACATCGTCAGAATGACCACGGCGGCAAAAGAAAGCGCGCCCGGACCAGGATGAATGGAAATAGTGGACCCAAGTTGGACCACCGCGACCAGAATAGCCACGACGAAAATATCCACCATCGACCAGCGACCGACGAATTCCGTCATCCGATAAAGCCGCGTCATCCCGCGAGGGCGCCGGCCGGAACGTGAAGCGAGGCAAAGCGCGATGATGGCGATGATTTTCAAGACGGGAATCATGACGCTGGCTACGAAGATAATGATCGCAACCGGATAATCGGCTTCCTGCCAGAACTGAATCACGCCGCCGATGATCGTGTTTTGCTGGTCGCCATAGAACGATTCCATGCGCAGCACGGGCAAAAGGTTTGCGGGGAAATAGAGCAGCAAGGCAGCGATAGTTAGCGCCCAAGTCCGTTGCAAACTATTACGCAAGCGCAAGTGCAGTGCGCTCCGGCAACGCGGGCAATATCCCGCCTCCACGGGAGAGGCGATCCCACAGACGTGGCAAAGCGCCAACCCGCGCGCGGCCGCGGTTTCGGAGGGAAATTGTGTCATCCGCCGGCCAGCTCCAGACGTTCCCACAGTTCCCGCGGATGAATCGAAGCCAGCGCCGCAGTCAGGCAGAGAATCAAGGCGATAAAGGACCAGAATGAAGGGCCCAGGCTGAGTTCCGCCAGCTTCCCCAGCTTGAGCAGGCTAACGAGCGCGCCGAGCAAAAAAATCTCGAGCATGTTCCAACGCCGCGCGGCCAGTACCCAGCGACAAAGCGGAATCGCTCCGGGCCCACGCCGCTCCCAAATCAGCGGCAGCAAAAGATAGAGCAAGCCGAGAATGAGCAGGCTGGGCGCGACCAGGATGAAAATGGAAACTGCGAAAGCCAAATACGGGTAACCTTGTTCTTCCAAACCCGAGGCACTCTGCCAAAGCATCATCTCGCTCTCGCGAAAGCCCGCGCGCAGCGTCATGAAAGGGAAACAATTCGAGACCACGAAAAGCACGGCCGCGGACAGGGCGAATGCCGCCGTCCGATGCAGCGAGTTGCGTTCATGGCTCATGAGCGGAGCCAGGCAACGGGGACAGATCGCCTTTTCTCCCTCCTGCAAAGGCGAGGCTTCGAGCACGACGTCACAATCAGGACAAACCAGCTGTCGGATGGATTGGAGAGGATGCACAGAACGGGGAACGCCTAACCCACGAGAGCGATTCGCGCAAAAACTCCTCCTCGTTTGCCGCTCTCGTGCTCGTCCCTCTCCGTCCGAAAAAGCGAGGACGAGGAGAACGAAGGTGAGCCTGCATTGCACCGCATTCTCGGCTCGCTAGCGTGCCGCCATGTCGTCAGAGCCCGCCATTTTTACCCTCGGTCATTCTCCGGATCCAGATGACGCTTTCATGTTTTACGCAATGGCGGAAAACAAGATCGACCTGCGCGGCTACCGCTTCGACCATCGCCTCGAAGACATCCAGACCCTCAACGAACGCGCACGGCGCGGCGAATTGCACATCTCCGCCATCTCGATCCACGCCTACGCTTACGTGAGCGATCAATACGCGCTCCTCCCCTGCGGCGCCAGCATGGGGGACGGCTATGGGCCGATGATTGTCGCGACCGAAACCGCCGGTTTGGCCGCGAACGCCAGCGACACCGAAATCCGCTCCTGGCTGCGTGGCCGTAAAATAGCGATCCCGGGTTTGATGACCAGCGCCTACCTCGCGCTCCAGCTTTACCTCGGCGAATTTGAATACGTGGTCGTTCCCTTTGACGAAATTTTCGCCGTGGTGAAAAGCGGAGGGGTGGACGCGGGCTTGATCATTCACGAAGGGCAGCTGACGTACGCGCGCAGCGGATTCACGAAAATCGTCGATCTGGGCGAATGGTGGAAACGCGAAACGAGTTTACCGCTTCCGCTCGGCGGCAATGTCTTGCGCAAAGATATACCGCTGGAAGTGCGGCGGGACTTGGCCGCGATCATGCGCGAGAGCATCGATTACGGGTTGGCGCACCGCGAGGCAGGAGTCCAGCATTCCATGCCTTATGCGCGCGAGATGGAGTCTTCTCTCGCGAGCGAATTCATCGGCATGTACGTGAACGATTACACGCTCGATTACGGCGAAATCGGGCGGACCGCGATTCGAGAATTTCTTGGGCGCGCGGCAGGCGCCGGTTATTTGCAACGCACGGTCGAGCTCGAGTTCGTCGAGTAATCGTCACGACGCGGCGCTGTCGGCTATTACTTCTTTGCCTTCGCGTCTTTTTTCGCCGGCTTCGCGAGTTCCATCACGTAGGTCTTCACCTTCGCCCCTTCCGTCTTGAAGCCGTTACTGAAATCCGCGGTGCCATATTCAAACAGCACCACAAAGCAGAACGCGAAGAAAACAAATAAGACCAGCCAGAAGAGCCCGCGCAGCAAGGACATGAAACCCATCGTATCGCACTGACGAACTACGGTCAATCAGTGTAAGGGGGCCTAAACTTCCCCATTGAACGGGGAATCGAAGCTGGCATGCTTCGCGCCATGCGCGTGCCTCTCCTCGATTTGAGCGAGCAATATCGCGCCCTGGCCGAACCGATCCGGGCTGAGATCGACGAAATTCTCTCAAACCAACGCTTCATTCTCGGGCCGAAAGTCGAGAACTTCGAACGCGCCATCTGCGAATACTCCGGGGCACCGCACGCGATCGGCGTCTCTTCCGGGACCGATGCCTTGCTCGCGATCCTCATGGCAATGGGGATCGGTTCAGGCGACGCCGTCATCACGGTGTCGTATACTTTTTTTGCGACCGCGGGCTGCATTGCTCGCGTCGGCGCCGCTCCGATTTTCGTCGATATCGATCCGGCGACTTACAACATGGCGCCGGTCGCGCTCGCCGCTTATCTCCGCTTGCATTGCCAACGCGATCCGGAAGGCCGGCTGGTCAACGACCAGGGAGCCATCATTCGCGCCATCATGCCGGTGCATCTTTTCGGGATGTGCTGCGAGATGGATGCAATTCTGCAAATCGCCCGCGAGCACAATCTCCCCGTCATTGAGGACGCCGCTCAAGCAATCGGGGCCGAGTATCCCCACGCCGATGGAACCAGCGCACAAGCCGGCACCATGGGTGAAACTGGATATTTCAGTTTCTATCCTTCGAAAAATCTCGGCGCGGCCGGCGATGCGGGCCTGGTCGTCTGTCGGGAGGAAAAATTAGCGCACCGTATCCGCCTCTGTCGTCAGCACGGAATGGAGGAACGTTACTTTCACCATTTTGTCGGCGGCAATTTCCGGTTGGACGAAATCCAAGCCGCGATCTTGCAGGTGAAGCTTCCCTTTCTGAATGCGTGGTCCGCAGGCCGTCGGGCGGTGGCGGATAATTACCGAAAGGAATTCACGCGCCTCGGCCTAACGAGCATCCTGGAACTCCCGAAGGAAGCGTATCGAGAAAGTGGTTTGGCCAACCACCACATCTACCATCAATACGTCGTCCGCACCCCCCAGCGCGACGCGCTCCGGGAACATCTTACCCGACATGAGATCGGCAACGCGGTTTACTATCCGCTCGGGTTACATCAGCAAGATTGCTTCGCTTACCTCGGCTATAGCGCGGGCGATCTGCCGGAAACGGAGCGCGCCTCGCGCGAAACTCTGGCCTTGCCCATCTTTCCTGAACTGCCGCCCGCCGCCCAGACTTTCGTCGCGGAGACGATCGCAGAATTTTTCCGCAAGTAATCAGTTGGCGACCAGACGGCGCAAGCCGTCCCCGACCGCATCGGTAGCGCCCGACCCAAATCACTTGCGACGCCCGACGCGTCAGCCTATATCAACGCTCGCGCCGAACGGGTAGGTACCGAAGTGGCCAAACGGGGCGGACTGTAAATCCGCTGGCTTACGCCTTCGTTGGTTCGAATCCAACCCTGCCCACCACGCCCGCAAGCCGCGATCGGTTTCTACCGGGCGCTGCTTCGCTTCGTCTTTTTCGCGGCTTTCTTGACCGCCTTCTTGCCTTTCGACTTCACCGTCTTCGCCACCGATTTAGACGACTTGGTGGCCGGCTTTTTGCGCGACGAAGTTTTCACCGCGGGCTTTTTTGCTCCTGCCTTTTTTGCGGATTTTGCGACTGGTTTTCCCGTTGTCTTCTTTTTCGCGGGCAGGGCTACTTTCGGACTCGATACCTTGCGGCGGCTGGTCTTGGACCCTCCGAGGCTCCGATTGGCGGACACACGTCCCGCAATCGCCCCAAGGACTCCACCGACCACCGCCCCTACGGGCCCGGCCACACTGCCAATCACCGCACCCGTCGCGGCTCCAGCGGTCTGCTTCGAGATCGGAGGGATATTAATATTTTCGGAGGTTTTAGCGTCTGAGGTTTTGTTTTCGTCTGCCATAAGAATCAGGTTCTAAGGTGGATGGTTTCACTGCGGTTTCTGTATTATCGTATGCCGTAACCCCGGCGCGTCGTTAGTTTTAAAAAAATCATGCCTTGGGCCCCCTTAAGTGAGGCACAAAAAAAAGCGGCCATTCGCATGGCCGCTTTCTTGTTGATTTGAATTTCGCGAGTTAGCGCCCGCGGCCGCCACTGCGTCCGCCGCCATCGCGACGTCCACCGCCGTAGCCTCCACCACCGCCTCCGCCGCCGTAGCCGCCGCCGCCGCCACCACCTCCGTAGCCGCCGCCACCACCGCCACGTCCGCCTCCACCGCCGCCGTAGCCGCCGCCACCACCACCACCGGGAGGACGAGCTTCACGCGGTCGCGCTTCGTTTACGGTCAAGGGACGGCCTTCGACCGTTTTCCCGTTGAACTCGGTGACCGCCTTTTGCGCGTCGGCGTCCGTCGTCATCGTGACGAAAGCAAAGCCGCGCGATTTGCCGGTAAACTTATCCTGCATCAGCGTGACTTCTTGCACCGGGCCAGCTTGAGCGAAAAGATCCTGAAGATCCGTCTCGGTCGTGTTGAAGGAAAGATTCCCTACGTATAATTTAGTTCCCATCTGAGTTTACTGTGGAAAACGCCGCACCGGTCACTGTTCCCGCTCATCGGATTTCAAATCGCCACTGATAAACTCAACTGACAATCCACCAACTTCCCGAGCTGCCGTTTTCTTCGGCGTGAGTACTAGGGCTTTCCGCATGCAAAAGCAAATGGAATTGGGGAGCGTCGCGCCCTAGGGAAATGCCTTACTCCCATCCCTCCACTCAAAACCCCGGCGAAGCCCGCGTCGCCATCGTCGGAGCCGGCGTGATCAGCCCCTTGGGCGCCGGTCTGGAGGAAACAGCCGACACGCTCCGTGCCGGTCGCGACTGCGTGACTCCGATGACGCGTTTTTCCGTGGAGCAAACTCGCTGCAAAACCGCCGGCCAGATCTCCGACGACAAGCTCGAGCCGCGCAAACCCACTCGGCAAACTCGGCGTCTTCATCGCGCCGCCCTGATGATGATCAAAGCGCTGGAAGAGGCTCTGGCCGCGGCTCCAGATTTCGCGCCGGAACTCACCGTCGTCGGCACCACCAGTGGGGGTATGAGTTTCGGGGAGCAATATTATCGCTCACTCCAGAAGCAAGGCCGGCTCCGGCACTCACCTTCTTGGATTGCGAACTACACGCCGCAAAAGGCGATCATGGACGCACAGGAAGCTTGCGGCATGACTGCGCCCTGTCAGGTAATCGCGAACGCCTGCGCCTCCGGCACAAATGCAATCGGGCACGCGTTCCATTGCATCCGGGCGGGACGTTATCAACGCGTCCTCTGCGGCGGCTACGATGCGATTTCCGAGTTGGTGTTTGTGGGATTCGATTCGCTGCAAGCGGCCACTCCGGAAAAGTGTCGTCCTTTCGATCGCGGACGGACCGGGCTCGCGCTCGGCGAAGGAGCAGCCGTCCTCGCCTTGGAAAATTTCGCCGTGGCCGAGGCCCGCGGAGCAACAATTCTCGGCGAAGTCGTAGGCTACGGTCTCTCGACCGATAATCACCACCTCACCCAACCCAATCCTTCGGGCAGCGGCGCGCGCCAGGCCATGGAACGCGCCCTTGCCAGCGCGCGCATCCCCGCGACCGAGATCGATTACATCAACGCCCACGGCACCGCGACTCCATTCAACGACGCCGCCGAAGGCCGCGCCATCGCCGAAATGTTTGGCCGCGTCCCGGTCAGCTCGACCAAAAGTATGATGGGCCACTCGTTAGGCGCAGCCGGCGCGATCGAAGCAGTCGTTAGCCTGCTGGCTTTGCGCGGCCAATTCCTGCCGCCAAATCTCCACTTTCGCGAGGCCGATCCCGGACTGGACCTCGGCATTGTCGCTAACACTTCCCGACCGGCTACGCTCGAAACAGTCCTCTCAAATTCCTTCGGCTTCGGCGGCACGAACGCCACCATCATTCTGCGCCATGCGTGACTCGGCTGCGAACCTTCGCATCGGAGGCATGGGATGGGTGACGCCCCTCGGCCGCGGTGTTGCGCGCGTTTGGCAACGGCTGCTCGAGGGCGACGAAGCGAGCGCCGACACGGTCTCCAGCACTTCGAATGCGCGCACCTATCCCGCCTTCCGCGTCCCCGCCGAGGCGCTCGCCGGCGCGCCCGCGCATCCACGATTGCGGCGCTCGAGCGCGATCTCGCGCTTCGCCGCCATCGCGGGATTGGCCGCGCTGGAAGAGGCGAAGATCGAGCTCGACCCTGCCGCCGCCGAACGCACCGCGATCATCTTTGCCGTCTCCAATGGCGGCGTCGTCTACACGAAACGCTTTTACCATGAAGTGGTGGAAGCCGGCGCCCAGGCGGCGAGCCCGCTCCT
>JBDUAE010000024.1:0-12826 GCA_040004805.1 Chthoniobacterales bacterium
TCGAGGTAACGCTGGTGATATTCTTCCCCGCGATAAAACGGCGGCGCCGGCTCGATCAAAGTCACAATGGGCTTGGAGAAACGCTTGCTCGCGTCGAGCGCGGCCTTGGAATGCTCGGCCATCGTTTTCTGCTCCGGGGTGTAATAAAAAATCACAGACCGGTATTGCGAGCCGACATCAGGACCTTGCCGGTTCAGCGTAGTTGGGTCGTGGTTCGCCCAAAAAACGTCGAGCAATTGCGAGTACCCAACCTGGCCGGGATCGAACTCCACCTCCACTACTTCGGCGTGTCCGGTATCTTCGCGGCACACCTGCTCGTAGGTGGGATTTTTCATCTCGCCACCAGCATAACCGACCGCCGCTTCCGTCACGCCTTTAATGTTCCGAAACGTCGTTTCCACTCCCCAAAAACAGCCCGCCCCAAACATCGCTTTTTCCGTCGTCATGACTCCACCTTCTCGCGGGAAAACCGCGTTCGCAAGACGGAGTCCAGCTCACTCTAGGCTAACGAGTGGTAGCCGACTCTGCGGGCTACATCACCATCCCGCCGTCGACGGTCAAGACTTGTCCCGTAATGTATTTCGCTTCCGGCGAAGCCAGAAACGCGACCGCGTTCGCGATGTCCTCCGGTTTCCCAAGAGTATTTAGCGGAATTTTGCTCAGGATTACCTTTCGGATTTCTTCCGAAAGCACCGCGGTCATGTCAGTCTCAATCAGACCCGGCGCAACCGCGTTTACCGTCAAACCACGACTCGCCACTTCCCGCGCGAGCGACTTGGTGAAACCAATTAACCCCGCCTTGCTCGCCGCGTAATTGGCCTGCCCGGCATTTCCAATCAGGCCAATGACGGAGCTGATGTTGATAATCCGACCGCTGCGCTGCTTCAGCATCGCGCGCTGAAACGCCTGCACGATATTGAAAGCGCCTTTCAAGTTCGTGTTGATTACCGTGTCCCAATCTTCTACCGACATCCGCATGCTCAGGCCGTCGCGCGTAACGCCGGCGTTGTTGACCAGAATATCGACGCGCTCGAAATCCGCGAGAATCTGCGCCCCGATTTTTTGCACGGCGGCGTGATCGGAAACATCCACTGCGTAGGCACGCGCGCGCTCCGGGTGCGTCGCATTGATTTCGTCGGCAGTCCTTTGCGCGTTTGCTTCACTCCGGCTGACCGAGGCGACCCGCGCACCTTCGTTCGCCAACCGCACCGCGATCGCGTGTCCGATCCCTCGCCCCGCCCCCGTTACCACCGCCACCTGATTTTCCAGTCTCGTCATAATGAGCAACCTGCACCCGGCGCTCGCAAACCGCGAGGGCTCGCTTTAGAGTTGGGGATGCGCGGTTTGAGCACGACCCAAAAACAGTCCGGAGAATCCGCTCGTCGATGAAGTGTCCCGCATGCGCCACACTTTTGCCGACTCCCGTTCCGCGTTGTCCGCAGTGCAAGCTTTCGCTGCAACGGCTTGACCTAAAATTCGGCCTCGTTCCTCGACATTCGCGCTACCTCTCGGACCGCAGTGGCGCGCTCGCCTTGCCGGAAATGGATGCGCTCCGAAAAGATCTGCGGCTTTTCGAAAAAAAATTCCCGCAAATTCTGCTCTCGGTTCTGGTCACAGAGTTGCCGATAGGGACGAAGGTAAATGAATATTCTTTTTGGATGGCGAACCGGGCGCGCTTCAGCTCGGTCGAAAAAACGCAGAACGATAATTTTGATCTGCTCCTCGTGATCGATGTGGTTTCGAAAAAGGCGGCGCTCGTGTCTGGTTATGGATTGGAGCCGTACGTCAGCGAAGAGGATTTGCAGGATGCGCTGCAGCCGACCGCGGCACCGTTGCGCGCAGGAAAAATCGCGGATGGCATCCGAGCCTGCATCGAGGCGCTGACTGCTATTTTGCGCGAGGCCTCAGCTCGCGCTGCCAAACCGCAGGAATTGGAGCTGGCGGAGTTGTGACTACGCGAGGTCTCGGATTCGCGGTCCCACTCTTGACGCTGCTTTTTGCCGCGGCCCCTCTCTTCGCGGCGTCATCGCCCTACCCCGCGCCGTCATCAGCTGCGTCTCTTTTTAAGGAAAGACCGATCGGCGCGCTGTCGACGCCGACCCCGGCTCAGACGTCACGACCCGTCATCGTGGAAGAAGAGACGAAGCCTGTCCCGACGAGTTGGAAGATCGGCGGGATCGCGGCGGGTGCCGTGGCCCTGCTTACGCTGCTTTACGGCGGGACGCGCGCCTGGCGTTCTTCAAATTTATTCGACCGCCAATACCGATTCCCGACCGGCGCCCCTGCCGACTTGCGTCTTGGAGGAATGCGCTCCGGCGGGCAAATGGCCACGATTCAGTTTGGCCCGGCCTCCGTCGAATCAGAAACGAAAGACACTTAGAAACGCCACTTCCACCGCGAGCGCTTCCTGAATATTGCGCCCGAGGTGATCGCGCAAATCTTCCAATCGCCGGATGCGCCGCAGAATTTCCGGAATCGTGAGCCGGACGGCGAGCGCGCGCGTGTGCTCGCGAGCCGTCGGGATTTCGTGGCGCGGCACATCCGTCCGAGCACGCAAAACATCCGACCACCAACGCAGCAACACTTCTATTAACTGGGCGCGCCGTTGCACGTAGCGACTTTCGGTCAGCGCCTTGAAATGATCTTCCCGCTCGTCCAACCAGGAGCCGTCCGTGGTATTCTTGTAACGAGTCTCCTCCTCCTTCAGCGCCGCAGCGTTTTCGATTTGGATCGCCGCCCGCGTCTGAGCCAGTAGCCGTTGAAAGCCCTGCGCCAACTGATACGGACCTTGCACTCCACTTGCGGCGGGAGCGGTGGCGGCGGCGAGCAATTCCACCAATTCCGTTTCCTCCGCGGAAGGCAGCACATCAATCGGAGCTGCCAGCGTAATCGGAATACAGCGGGAAATAACGGTATCGGGCAAAGCTTCGGGCAGCGCACTCAGCAGCAGCAGTAATGAGTCGTTAGGCGGCTCTTCCAACGTCTTCAAAAACGCGTTCGCGGCCTGCGGTTGCAAGCGATCGGCCTCGCACACGATCGCAACTTTCCGACGTCCTTCCTGCGCCCGCATTTGCAAGGAATGCTCAAGGTCGCGAATTTGCTCGATCACGATCCGGCGTGATTTCGATTCTGGCTCGGCGACGAAAATCTGCCCGGCGCCCCCTGTAAAAACCTTCTTCTCGGCGATGCCATTGACCAAGTGGGCAAGCTGCGACGCCAAGGCGCGCTTTCCGCTGCCCTGCCCTCCCGCGATCAGGTAAGCGTGAGCGAGCCGCCCCTGCTCGTAGGCGCGATTCAGGTAGGAAAATGCCGACTCGGGCGAGAAAGCCATCAGTTTTTTTCCACTCCCACGCTGGCCGGAAATTTTGCGGCGAGCAATTGCCAGATCTCGTTCTCGACCTCGTCGGCTAAACGCGTGCCATCGACCAACTGGACCCGCTCCGGTTCCCGCGCGGCCAGCGCTCGATAGGCGACACACACGCGTTCGTAAAATTCCGCGGGCTCCTGTTCCATTCGATCCGGCGCCCCGACCGGACGGACGCGGCGCAACATCCGCGCGCGCGCCGTTTTTACATCCACATCCAGGATAATGGAAAGGTCCGGCCGGCAACTGCCGACCGCGAATTGGTTAAGCTGCGCAACGATGCCGGGTTCCAGCCGACGCGCCACGCCCTGGTAAACGGTGGTCGAATCGTAAAAGCGATCCGAGATCACGAGTGCGCCCCGCGCGAGCGCCGGTTCGATAATTTCGCGCACAAGCTGGCTTCGGCTCGCTTCGAAAAGCAACAGTTCCGTCTCCGGTCGCATCGCCGCGCTTTCCGGAGCGAACTGCAAAAGATCACGAATTTTTTCTCCGATCGGCGTCCCGCCCGGCTCGCGCGTGAGGATGAATTCCAGGCCGCATTTTCCCAGACGCGCGGCCAGTCGCTGCACTTGCGTGGATTTCCCGCAGCCCTCCGAACCCTCGAAGGTAATGAAGAGGCCACGTCGCATGCGGCGATTGTGAAACACGCGACCGCGGTTGTCGAATCGACCGTGCGGGAGTATCAACTCAGCGATGAAAAAGTTCTGGCTAGTGAAGCAGGAACCGTCGGCCTACTCCTGGTCCGATTTCGTCGCCGACAAAACTACGGATTGGATCGGCGTGCGTAATTACACGGCGCGGAATAATCTCCGCGCGATGCAGAAGGGAGACGAGGTTCTGTACTATCACAGTGTGACGGAGAAAGCGGTGGTGGGTCTGGCGACGGTGGCGCGAACCGCGTTTCCCGATTCCACGGCAGAGGAAGGCGATTGGAGCGCAGTCGAACTGGCCGCAAAAAAGCCGCTCGGCCGGCCCGTCACTTTGGAGGAAATCAAGCGCACCCCAATTCTGCGGGATATGGCGCTTCTCCGGCTTTCCCGTCTCTCGGTGCAACCCGTGAGCGCGGCAGAATTTACCGAAATCGTGCGACTCGGTGCCGCCTAACGGTTAGGCGATCTCTTGTGACTGCCACGGCGACTACATCTTTCCCGCTTTTCGCGGCAGCGGCGGTAACGGGAAAAGATCGCCTGGTGGTTTCGCTGCACGACGTCGCGCCGCCGACCTGGGAAGCATCCGAGAAAATGCTCCGCGAACTTAGCCGACACGGCGTACGCGTCTCATCTCTTCTGGTGGTGCCGAATTACCATCGGACCGGCCGTTCCATCGAACACGCGAAGTTTGTCGATTGGCTGCGAGAACTGGAAGGCGCCGGTCACGAGATCGTCATCCACGGCTATTTCCACGAACGTGCAGCCAAAGGAAATGAAACTCTGCGCGAACGCCTCGTCACTCAATCCTACACCAGCGGTGAAGGTGAATTTTACGACCTCGACTACGCGGAATCGCTGCGCCGGATCACGCAGGCGCGGGAGGAGTTTGCCGCCGCGCGTTTGCAGCCGCGCGGCTTTATCGCGCCGGCCTGGCTCCTCAGCGCGGAGGCGGAGCGCGCCGCGGCCGACGCCGAAATGGAATACACCACTCGCCTAACGAGTGTGCTCGATCTCCGGAGTGGCGAGGTCTTCCACGCGCGGTCGCTGGTCTACAGCGTGCGCAATCGCTGGCGGCGCAGCGCCAGCCTGGCCTGGAACGCGGCGCAGGCGAGAATTCAATCTTCGAATTCACTCCTGCGCCTGGGAATCCATCCGCCGGATCTGGCGCACGCAAACATCTGGCAACAGATCCTAAAATTAGCCGACACGCTGTCCGAGGCGCGCACGCCCACCACCTACCGGGATTGGCTGGCAGAGCGGCGTTCCGAAGCCGGAGTTGGACCGCTGAAAACAGCATGAGCCGCTGCGATCTCCACGTCCATTCCCGAGCGAGCACTCGCTCCGAGGAATGGCTTTTTCGCCGCTTCGATCTGCCGGACAGCTACTCCGATCCAGCGGATGTTTACCAACAGTTGCTCGCGGCGGGGATGGATTTCGTCACCATCACTGACCACGACACGATCGAGGGCGGGCTGCGAATCGCCGACCGTCCACGCGTTTTTCTAAGCGAACAGGTGACGACCTTTTTCCCGGCCGATCCCTGCAAAATCCATCTTCTGGTTTGGGGCTTAAACGAAGCGCAGCACCGCGAGATCGCGAAGGTGCGAGAGAATATCTTCGACCTGCAAAGTTTCCTGCAGGAACAAAACCTAGCCCACGCTGTCGCCCATCCGCTTTACAGCATCAACGGCAAGCTCGACGCCAGCCACGTCGAGCGGCTCGTTCTTCTCTTTCAGCATTTCGAAGGGATCAACGGATTGCGCGACACTTTGTTGAGCGATCTGGCCCGAAATATTCTCGGTCAACTCACGCCAGAAAAATTAGCGGAGTTAGCCGATCGGCACGATCTGGCGCCGACGCATCCCGAGCCATGGCGGAAGATTTTCGTGGGAGGTTCGGATGATCACGGTGGAAAATTCCTGGCCACGGCTTTCACGGAGACGCCTGCCGCGGCCAATGCCGACGAATTCCTCGCTTTCGTTCGCGCGGGCTCCTGCACCGCGAAAGGTGAAGGCGGCACGCCGCTCGCGCTCTCGCACGGATTTTATAATACCCTTTCCTGCTTCATTCAGGATCGGTTCCACGAGCGTCTGGGCGCGGCGGCACCTCTCTTGGAAACGATGTTTTCCCGTTTCATGGAAGGACGGGACCCGACCGAATTCTCCCTGCGCGAAAAGGCCGCCTTCGTCGCCCAAGGCGTTCTTTCCGGGAAGATTTTCGAACTCGCGAAACGCGGAAACGTTTCGCTCTGGAAAGAGCTCTCGAGTTACTTTGCGCAACCGGAAGTGAAGGCGCTCCTCGCGCAGGGCGCAGCGCAGGTGGCGGCTCCGGAACGCCGGACTTTTCTGATGGCGAATCTGGTCTGCGAGCAGCTTGCGTTTCGTCTCTTCGAGAAATTCGTGAAGCAGTTGAACAGCGGAAACGTGATCGAGAGTATTCAGGCCTTGAGCGGGATCGCGCCGATTCTCGTCGTGCTCGCGCCTTACATTTACGGCTTCCACAGCCAGGCGCCTTCGCGTTCCTCCCTGCGCCAGATTTGCCAGCAATTGACCGGGGCTATCCCGCCAATGCTGCAAAACCGCAAACGCGCCTGGTTTACCGACACCCTCGAAGACGTCAACGGCGTTTCCACCACCATCCGGAAGATGACGGCGGCCGCGGCGGCGGCGGGCGAGCAATTAATCGTCGTCACTTCCTTAAGCGATCTCACGGTCAGCGAAATCCCGGTGAAGAATTTCCGACCGATCGGCGATTTCGAGTTGCCGGAATACGAACTGCAAAAGCTCAGCTTCCCGCCCATTCTTCAGATCCTCGATTACGTGCAGCGCGAGCAATTCACCGAGATCATCATCTCCACTCCCGGCCCCGTCGGGCTCACCGGCCTCCTTGCCGCGAAGATGCTCAATCTTCAGACAAGCGGCATTTACCACACCGACTTTCCCGAGTACATCCGCATCCTGACGGAGGATCGATTCCTGGAAAGCCTCGCCTGGACTTATATGCGCTGGCTCTACGGCCAACAAGACACGGTGTTTGTAAACTCGGAGCAATATCGCCGAAGTTGGATCGACCGCGGGATCGAAGCCGAGAAGATCCAGATCCTGCCGCGCGGTCTCGATACCGAGCTCTTCCATCCGCAACGCCGTCTCGAAACGTATTGGCGACAACGGAACGCACCAGCCGGCGAAGTGCGTTTACTCTATGTCGGTAGAATCTCGCGCGAAAAAGATCTCGATGTCCTCGCGACCGCCTATCGGCAACTCCGCGACGCTCACGTGCCCGTGCGTTTGTTTCTGGTCGGCATCGGTCCCTACTCTGGCTCCCTCCAGCGGACTCTGCCCGATGCGATTTTTGCCGGTTATCTCGCGGGCGAAGCCCTCGCTACGGCCTACGCGTCCGCGGATATTTTTGTCTTCCCCAGCACGACGGACACCTTCGGTAATGTCATCCTCGAAGCACAAGCCAGCGGGCTGCCTTGTGTTGTCTCCGATCTCGGTGGGCCGCGCGAATTGATCGAAGAGAACGTGACCGGCTTCGTGACCAAGGCGCACGATCCCCACTCCTTTGCGGAAGCCATAAAAATACTAGTGCTCGATCCGGCTAGGCGCGCCGAAATGGGGCGACGCGCGCGGCAAAGCGTTGTCGAGCGCAGTTGGCCGGCCGCCTTCCAAAAGTTCTGGGCGGCAACCGACCAATGACCGGCGCGCGATTCTATACTGGACCGGCCGGAAGGTGGGTCGGCTGGTTTTGCATGAAAAAAGGAATCCGACTCTTTCTCCTCCTCTGTCTGTTTGTCCCGGTGACGATGAGGGCGGATGAGGAGGTCCGCCAAGTCCAGGAGGAACTACGAAAGCGAAATCTCTACTTCGGCGATATCGATGGGCGCGCCACTCCTGAACTCGCCAATTCCCTCAACCGCTACCAGGAGCGAAAAGGATTCCCCGCCACGGGCGAGATCGACGACGCTACCGCCGCATCGCTCGGCTTGACGCACCACCCAGTCACCGCCAATCCAGTTTCACCGCTGCCCGATGTTCCAGTTTTGAAAAGCGATCGCGCCCTTGCCTCCTCGGAAACGGAAAGAATTGCACTGGAAAAAGCAGCGGAAGAATACCCGAGTGCCATTTCCACGCCACCGCCGCCGGCTGAATCGCCCTCGGCCGAACAGAATCTGTCTCCAGCGCAGATCACCTCCTACGTGCAACAATATTTGCGCGACGGCGAGACGGCAGACATTCCCGCGCAAACTAAATATTTCACCTATCCCGTGCGCTACTTCGATCACGGAATGCAGGGACCCGCGTTCGTCACGCGGGACGTCCGGGACTACGTCAAGCGCTGGCCGGACCGCAAATACAGCTTGCTCGAACCGGTGACGTTTGCGGCAATCCAGGAAAACGAAACCCGAGTTGAATTTGTGATCGATTACCGAGTGCAGCGCGGAGAAACAGTGGCTAAGGGGCGAACGCGGAACACGTGGATAATCCGACCGGAAGGAAAAGATTTAAAAATCCTTTCGATCAAGGAACAACGTCTTCGCGAATAATCGGACGCGATGCGAGTCTAAGTAGCCGAACGCGGGCCGGTAGACTTTCTTCCCGACGAACCAGGTAATGAAAGTTCAGACCAAGCTCGCCCTCCTCCTCGTTGTAGTTGTCGCGACCTTTCTCGCCGGATTGGCCGCTTTCCGAGCCTACGATCGGACCAAGTTCCGTTCGATCGCGGAGAACCGCTTCGCGGAACGTAATGGTTCGTTCGAAAAATTCCTCGGGAAGAACGGTGAGAAGCTCGAGACGTTCGCGCTCTCCGACAGCGCTTCCGATCCATTACTCACCGCCATCGCGCAAGAAAATCACGCTTGGGTCGCGGAAAATGTTTCGATCCCCCGCTTGGAGAGTTTTGGGGCGAATGCGGTGTGGATTTATCGTCCGGACGGCTCCCTTTTCCACCAAACTAACGATCTAACCAAAGGCAATTTACCGGAGTTGCCGATTCCTCCGAAAAGCTTTCCGAAAATCTTTGCCGCGAAAAAGTTCGCTCATTTTTTCCTGGCGCTGCCCCAAGGGATCATGGAGATCCGCGGCGCCACGATCCAAGCTTCGACCGATTTTTCCCGGGCCGAAGCCGCTCACGGCTACTTTTTTGTCGGGCGGCTGTGGAGCCAACCTTTGCTCGACGAGGTGTCGATGTTCACAGGGAACATCGTTCGCCTCGTGCCTGCGAGCGCGGCTCTGCGGGAGAATTACAACGACGAGTATGGCTTGGTCGGGTTTACGAAAAGTCTGCGCGGTTGGGACGGTGCCCTGGTCGGCCAGCTCTTGGTCCGCAACGAATCGCCTGTCGTGGGCGAGCTGCGCCGCTCGAGCGAACGTCTTCTCTCCTGGCTTATCATTTTTGCCCTGGTCCTGCTGATCGTGCTGACGACGTCGCTCCTGCGTTGGGTGCGCCGGCCCCTGCGAAAAATCATGGACAGTCTGCAACGGAGCGATCCCGCGCCGATCGAGAAGCTATCGCGCGATCCGTCGGAATTCGGCGAGCTCGCGCGCACGGTGAAACAGTTTTTCCTGCAGCGCGATAACCTGCTGCGTGAAGTCGAGGAACGCCGGACCACCGAGCAGGCCTTGCGCAAGAGCGAGGACGAACTGCGGCATTCGCAGAAAATGGAGGCCGTCGGGCGGTTGGCGGGCGGAATCGCGCACGACTTTAACAATCTTCTCACCGCAATCATCGGCTACGCCGAGTTGATAAACGTCCGCTCTCCCGGCGATCCGATTACCAGTCAACACGCGGACTTGATCCGCCGCGCCGGCGAGCAAGCTGCCACCCTCACCCGGCAGCTCCTCGCGTTCAGTCGCAAACAGCTCTTGCAGCCGAAAGTCGTCGACCTCAATCAGCTGGTGACCGAAATGGAGTCCTTACTCCGTCGCGTCATCGGGGAGCGTTTTAACCTCGAGACCCGCCCCGAAGCCGAGCGCGGAACCGTCATGGCCGATCGCAGCCAGATCGAACAAGTGGTACTCAATCTGGGCGTGAACGCCCGCGACGCGATGCCACGCGGAGGCAATGTGACGATTCGAACCACAAACGTTCAACTCGATCAGGCGCGGGTCGCGAAAATATCCGACACGCTGAAACCGGGCGCCTACGTGGCGCTTGCCGTCACCGACACCGGCGGAGGGATGGATGAGGAGACGAAGTCACGCATCTTCGAACCCTTCTTCACCACGAAGGGACCCGGCAAAGGCACCGGGCTCGGTTTGGCCACCGTCTACGGCATCGTAACCCAGAGCGGCGGGGGCATCTCAGTCGAAACCCGACTGGGTCGTGGGAGCACATTTCGGATTTATCTTCCGTTGGAACTCGCACCGGTCGACCCCACCCAAAGTCAACTGCCCCCGCCAGTGGAGAAGACGGACAATTTCGAGACAATTCTCGTGGTCGAAGACGAAGAAATCGTCCGCGATCTCGTCTGCGATGTCTTAAGTGATGCCGGCTACGATGTCTTGTGCGCCGCGGACGGGCACGAGGCGCTTCGCCTCGCGGACGAATGCGACGGCCCCATCCATCTGCTGATCAGCGACGTGATCATGCCGCACATGAATGGCCCGGAACTAGCCGCGCGGCTCACGGCCGAGCGACCGGAAATGAAGATTCTCTACGTTTCCGGCTACTCGGATAACGATCTCGGCCACCACGGAATCCTCGATCGAAATGTCGAGCTTCTACAAAAGCCTTTCACGCCTCAAACTCTCGCGCGCAAGATTCGCGACGTCATTCAAGATCGCCGACACGCTGAAAACATCTCTCATTAAGGTAAGCAACGAGACCGACCGGCGAAGTAATCCGTCGGCGTTCACGCGTGGCCGCATTCTCGCACTTTGTGCAGTCGTTGCACTGGCCGTTATCGTGCTATTCCTTCTCGCTCGCACGCGGTCCGCTACCGAGACGTCGGTTGCAGGCACCTCTGCCCCGCCGGGCCATTATGGCTACGCCAGTTGGTACGAGGTTCCGGTCGATTCGCTCGCACATCGAAGGGCGGGTGAAGATGAATTCACCGCCGCGAGTGATAAGCTCCCGCTGGGAACGCGTGTGCGCGTGACGAATCCCGAGAATCACAAAACCGTCACTGTTCGCGTCACCGATAAAGGGATTCACAATCGTCACATTCAACTCGATCTCTCCAAGGAAGCTGCCAGTGAGCTGGAGATCCTGCGTGCAGGAGTAGCGCGGGTGCGAATGGAAGTGCTGCCCTCCTCAGAGGACGCGGCCCCGGCAGCCAGCGTTTCCGCAATACCCTGAAATCTCGGATGCAGCGCTGCGCTCGCCTCAGGCCAGCGGCGACATGGGGGAATCCGGTGGCGCTTGAATCGGCGGCAAATTTGCCGCGCCCGGAGTCAGACCTGCCCAGACATCGTATTCCCCGCCAAATTGCCGGACGAAGAGAAGCAGGTAGCTGTTCCAAAAAACGTAAGCCGGTAGAAGAATCACGGTGCCGACGTATGGAATTGCTGCCACACAGCAAGTGACGCAAGTGAGCAGGCAGGCGGTGAAAACAAATGCGACTGCCAACACGATATTGAAGAGAAAAAATAGGATTATCGGACCGGGTTGCGCCAAAATCAGCGCCACGCCTTCGCGAACAGCCAGCAGCGCGGTGCAGCGACGCCGGTACATAATCGGAACCATAAAATAAGAGATCATCCCCCAGGCGATCCCCACCATCAGTAAAACGCAAACAACCAGAACGATCCCTACAATCAGCGGCACTCCAGATGGCGCTGTGTGATGCCAAAGCAGCGGCCACCAAAATGGCAGTGAAAGCACCGTGACCAGCACGAGTAGCGATAGCCCGACTAAGAATCGCAAGAGAAATAGGCTGTTGCCCTGTTGCCTAAACTCCTTCCACGGTTCCACGATGGCGCCACGATTCTGCACTATGCAGTCCGTGAAGATAAATTCCCCGCGGGCGCGCACCCACGTCAGCACCACGACGAGGACACAGATAATCAAAAGGAAGGCGATCACCACCGGGATCACCCAGCCGGGAAGAGCATCCAGCGAAGCCATCCCTTGCGTTGTCGAACGAAAATTGGCGTCAGCTTTCCCGAAGTTTGACGGGAATCGAAAACTGCCCCCTCCGCCGAGATGAGCAAGGAATGCGGCAAAGCCGATCACGCACCACTTCCCGAGGTCAAACGGTCGAAAAAGAATGGCCCGCATCAAAGCGAAAGCCTCCTCGAAAGGGGCAAAAATTTCGACCTGCCGCGGTGTCGCTGCGTCCATCCGCGCATTTCAACGCTGCTTCTACTTCGACGCAAGCTTTCCTGCAAAGAGCGGCGATTAGATCGGCTGAAGTCGGCAGGGAAAGAATTATCAAAAAAGTTACAGATTTTGCGTTGACGTCTCGGCAGCCCCCACTATCTTGCACGTCCCGCATCGCTGCGGCATCGGAGTTTCCGATGTGTTCTTCCTCTCCGGCTCGACGCTGAGCCAATCTCGGTCGAAGCATCTTCGACGGTAGGGTTGTGCGTCAAACGGAGAAGAGAATGAACGGTCGATCTTTGATAATGTAATTCTGGATTTCGTCGTGACGAACGAAGAAGTTTTGGCCGGAGCCGAAAGGCGCACGGTGAGACTGAATCGATGGCGAGATCAGAACGGAAATAAGTCAGCGAAAATTGAATTGTGCGTTATACGTCGAGTTTCTTTGATTAAAAATTTCCCGGAACCGATTCTTCGGAATCGCAACGGGATCTTAATTTTGAATAAGATCGGACGAACCCGACTCCTGCTTACGAGCGGAAGTCGGTTT
>JBDUAE010000239.1:0-3790 GCA_040004805.1 Chthoniobacterales bacterium
GTCGATTTCGAGAGCCTCGTCGACACGCATTACGCGGCCCTTTACCGGTTCGCTTTCAGTCTCGCCAAGAACGCCATGCCAGCCGCCGATCTCACCCAACAAACCTTCTACCTTTGGGCGGCAAAAGGTCATCAATTGCGCGATGTCTCAAAGGTGAAGACTTGGCTGTTCACGACCCTCTACCGCGAATTCCTCGGCGGGCACCGGCATGATGTGCGCTTTCCGAAAGTGGGTCTCGAGGAGCTCCCCGAGCAGGCGGCGGAGGCTTCTTCCGTGTACGAAACAATCGATGCCGCGGCCGCGGTGGCGGCATTGCAGACACTCGAAGAAAATTACCGCGCACCGCTCACTCTTTTTTACCTAAAACAATTTTCCTACGCGGAAATTGCCGAGGTGCTCGAGGTGCCGATTGGCACGGTCATGTCGCGTCTTTCCCGCGGGAAAGAATATCTGCGCCAAAAACTATCGATTCGGGAAGACGAGGCCGCGCGGAAAATCGTGCCGCTCTCGAGCCAGCCACGGGAAGGAGTGCAGGAGTGAAAAACGACGAGGCGAAATTTATTCTGAGCGCTTATCGGCCGGACGGCGACGATGCCGGCGACGCGCGATTCGCGGAAGCGCTGGCCCAGGCGGAGCAGGATCCGGAATTGACGGTCTGGTTCCGAGAAGAGCGGCGCTTCGATTCTGTATTTGGCGATGCGCTCGGCGCAATCCCGGTGCCGCCGGATTTGCGGACGAAGATTCTCGCCGGCGGCGAAATTAGCCGACCAAAGGTTTGGTTCGCCCGCCGCGGAGCCGTGCTCGCTCTCGCCGCTGGCCTTGTCCTGCTCGCCGCGGTCGTTGGGATCTGGTTTAACCGCGCCCCTGGTCTCGACTACTGGCAACGGGATGCCCTCGCCCTTATTCCCCGCCTCGGCTCCGCTAACGTCCACTTCGATCTCGAAAACAAAAATCCTGCGGTGCTTCAGCAATGGCTGCAGGGACAGAACGCACCTACTCCGGCGGCGCTGCCGCTCGCGCTCCGTTCGCTCCCGTCGCTCGGGTGCAAGAAACTTTATTCCCACGGAAGCGAGGTCTCGATTCTTTGCTTCGAAATGCGCACCGGCCAGCTTGTTCACCTAATCGTAACGGAGCAGCAAACGCTCTCCCGCCCACCGCCTAACGAGCCGCGTTTCGTGCATGAAAATGGATGGACCACGGCGAGTTGGAGCGCCCATGGCCGCTCCCTCATGCTGGCGACGAAAGCGTCGGAAGCAGAGCTGCGTGAAATCCTAGACGCCACGGCACAGGCGCGCTTACAGCGTGGGCCGGTGATTTAATTCGAATCGCGCCCGCGGCGAATTGAATCAACCATTCGTTAGGGTAATTGCCACCCGCCGACCGCTTGCAAAGGTTCGGTCTGACCGACTTCCGTGACCCAGGCTACAATCGCGCGGCGGCTGTTCCCGGCCG
Organism: Chthoniobacterales bacterium; assembly: GCA_040004805.1. Lineage (GTDB taxonomy): Bacteria > Verrucomicrobiota > Verrucomicrobiia > Chthoniobacterales > UBA10450 > JACCTI01. Next base: position 1,453 of record JBDUAE010000239.1, read on the forward strand.
GCAGCGCGGTGCCCGCCGGTAGAGCGACGTCGGCGTCGCCCTGGCGCAGCGGAGCCTGAGCGAGCGAGAGCACGACGAAATCGTGCAAGAGTTGGCGCCCGCTATTTTCGCCGGCTTTCACATTGATTTTAACGTCAAACCCCAGCCTGGCTACGTGCACTTCGAAGACGCGACTGTCGCTTTTGCTCGGCTGGAAATTAGCCTTCACTCGCTCCGGATTAAGGACATCGATTTTTAAAACTCCGACCGTCTCGTTGGAGGCGGTGGGGATGCCGCTGTTCCGCCATTCGTTTCCGTCGAGCACGAAACCTGGGGTGTAAACGCTGCTGCTCTTCCAGCGCGCGGAGTATTGGTACTGACGCGCGGTCCACGCCTTCGCGGCGAACGGATCGCGCCAGCCGAGGCGATCCCAGTAGTCGACATGAAAGGCCAGCGGAACAAAATCCGTCCATAAACCGGGAGCATCCTTGAGTTTGCTCAACCACGTTTCCGCTGGCGGGCAACTGCTACAGCCTTCCGAAGTGAAAAGTTCGAGAAGATGAGCGCGGGTTGGTTTGCTCGTGAAGGTGTTTTCTGCGAAAGCGATCATTGGGAGGGCGAACAGCACGAAGGCAGAAAGAAGAAGTCGTCGCATGGAAGTGCGAGGCCTCGCAGGAGCGCATATTCCGTCACGCGTGCTGCCAGTTTTTCGGGTCATTGGAATCGTTAGGCGACAGGCGTCGAGCGTCTGGATGCAGACTGTGCACTTGCAAAGCATTGTTCGCCACTGCACCAGACGATCCGCACGCTCGATGCGTCAGTGTCTGGCTGGGCGTGGTGCTGGCGCGCAATCGGCGGGAAAGAAAAACACGGACGTAGAATGATTCTCCGATAGGCTGGAGGGAGATGAATCACAGGCGGGCGGCAGAAGCAGACTCGTGAAGAAAACGGCTTTGATTGTTGGTGTGGGTCCCGGATTAGGGGCGGCCTTGGCGCGACGTTTTGTGCGCGGCGGTTTTCGCGTGGCTCTGGTCGCGCGGACACCGGAGTTCATTGGAGAATTGGCGCGTGAACTCTCTTCGTTAGGCGAACCGGCGCTTGCCCTCACCGCCGATGCGACCAGGCCCGCGGAGCTGCGGGCTGTGATCGCGCAGGCGCGCGAGACGATGGGGGCGATCGAGGTCCTGCTTTATAATGCGAGTGCTTCCTCCGGCGATGGGTTAGCCGGCACGAGTGTGGAACAGTTCGAAGAAAGCTGGCGGATCGCCACCCTTGGTGCGTTCGTTTGTGCACAGGAGACCGCCCCGGATATGATCGCCGAGGGCAGAGGCGCGATGATCTTTACCGGCGCCACTTCGAGTGTGCGTGGCGGTGGCTGGCTCGCTTTCAGCAGCGCGAAATTCGCGCTGCGCGGTCTCGCGCAATCGCTGGCGCGCGAGCTTTGGCCGAAAGGCGTTCACGTGGCGCATGTCGTCATCGACGGCGTGATCGGCGATGGCACGAGTGAGGATCCGGCAGAACCACTTCTGGATCCGGCGCGGATGGCGGATGCTTATTTTCAACTGGCGACACAGGATCGCGCCGCCTGGACCCTGGAGTTGGATTTGCGGCCGCACCGTGAAAAATTCTTCGAGTAAATGGGGCCGCACCCCATTCCAAATGCCGCGGAATAAACTGTGCGATAACGCGTCTGATAGACTCAAAGACATCGTTGTGATCTCGCGTTCATCTCCAGCAACTGTCGGATTTTCTTCATACGCGGAACCACTTTGTCCGAGGTCGGCCTCGAAATCTTTCGAGGAACGTCCGGCCCCGGATGAAAAACAAAAAACAGAAAGAAAAACATGACATCCAAAGCAATCCTCGCCGGCGCCGCAGTGGCCGGTTTGATGACCGGTTCGTTTGCAGTGCAGGCTCACGCCTCCAAAGCCCCGGCCAAACCCGGCATCTCGCTCCAGCAAATGGCTGATAAAAAAGACGCCACCGACAAGAACTCCTGCAAGGGAGAGAACTCGTGTAAAGGCAAGGGCGGTTGCAAAACCGGCGACAACGGCTGCAAGGGCAAGAATTCCTGCAAAGGCAAGGGCGGCTGCGCGACCGACGGCAGTCACGATAAGAAGTAAGAGCCAAAAAAATCCGCCCGGCTTTCGCTCGCGCGCTGGCCGGGCGACTTTCGCGAAGAGTTGGAGTTCCATCCTCCGACTTTTTCCGGCGGAAGGCGTCGCCTAACCACAGTGCCCGCAAATCCTTTCAACGGTTCCACCGAATACGGCATCGGGATTGGTCTGCGCGTGCCGCATTACCGCCACATCCTGGCGGAGAAGCCCGTGGTCGATTGGTTCGAGATCATCTCGGAAAA
>JBDUAE010000240.1:0-3780 GCA_040004805.1 Chthoniobacterales bacterium
ACAACCAACGCCGATCTTATTATTTCGGATTTAGCGCTGTTTGGGTCGGGCTAAGCCAACTGTCGCTTGACGCAAAAATGTCTGCATCCTGCGTAGTCCCGGTCTTGCCCATGACCTTGTAAGCGTTGTTGCATTTCTCGACGGCGGCGCTGAGATCGGCGCGAACGACAATCGCCTTCTTCCCTTTCCAGACACCGCCCTTCGCCGTTTCATCGTTCGTGTAAGTCCCCGGAGTGCCGGCGGCGAAACCATCGGCGATTAGCGGCAGATTGGGATTCGACGTGTCGGTTAAATTGCTCACGTAAGCGAAATTATTTTCCCCTGCCGCCAAGTTGGTCGAGGCCGGACTGCCATCAGACTGGGTTCCAAAAACTTCGTCCGGCTGCGTCGGCGTCCACTTCGACTTCGCAAGATAGAAAATCTTTTCCGTCGGGACATACTGCGGGATGAGTTTGGCAAAAGCGTCATTCGACGTGCCGCTACCTCCCTGGCCGCCGCCGCCGGTCCCCACGGTCGCGGTCGGAAACAGCCCATCGTTGTCGCCGGCGTAGAGTTTCAACCCCAGTCCAATCTGCTTTGCGTTCGAGAGATCCTTCGTTTGCGCGCCGCGTTCCTGCACCTGGGTGTAAACCGGCAACGCGATCCCAGCCAGGACCGCGATAATCGAGATCACGACCAGCAATTCAATCAACGTAAAAGCAGCGGATTTCTTTTTCATGCGGGTGGACCAAGGAAACGTTGGCGCCGGGTTTTGGTCAAGCTTCAACCAATGTCGGATCTTCCATTGATGCTTCCGGCACGACCAGCGCCTCGCGCTTGAACGCTAGCGTCGCCAACGGCGGCAGCTCGATCATGAGCGAATGCGTCCGCCCTTGCCACTCCGCGTCTGCCGCCAGCAGGCCGCCCATGTTGCCGACATTGCTCCCGCCGTACGTTTCCGCGTCGGTGTTGATAATCTCGCGGTAGAACCCCGCCCCGGGCACGCCCAGCCGATAGCCGTGCAAGACTTGCGGCGTCGCGTTCACCACGAAAACCACAATCTCACCCTCCCGCGAGCGCCGCATAAACGACACCACGCTGTTGTCCGCATCGTGGAAATCGATCCACTCGAAACCTTCATGCGTGTCGTCCTGATCCCAGAGCGCCGGCTCGCTTTTGTAGGTGTAATTCAAATGCTGCACTAACCGCCGCAGACCATCGTGCTTCGGCTGTTGGAGTAATTCCCAATCGAGCGCGCGATCGTGATTCCACTCCCGTACCTGGCCGATTTCGCAGCCCATGAAAGCCAGCTTCTTTCCCGGATGCCCGTACATCCAAGCGTAGAACATCCGCAAGTTCGCAAATTTCTGCCATTCATCGCCCGGCATCTTGCCAATGAGCGACCCCTTCCCGTGCACCACTTCGTCATGGCTCAACACCAGCACGAAATGCTCGCTGAACGCGTACATGATCGAGAACGTGATGCTGTTGTGATGAAAACGGCGGAAGATCGGATCGAGCGCCATGTAATGCAGAAAATCGTGCATCCATCCCATGTTCCATTTCATCCCAAACCCGAGCCCGCCCAGATAGGTCGGCCGCGTTACCCCCGGCCACGCCGTCGATTCCTCCGCGATCGTCATGATCCCCGGATGCCGCTCGTAGCAGACCTCGTTCGTCCGCTTCAAGAAATGGACTGCCTCGAGGTTCTCGCGCCCACCGAACGCGTTCGGCACCCACTCTCCCGCCTTCCGCGAATAGTCGAGGTAAAGCATCGACGCCACCGCATCCACGCGCAGCCCGTCGATGTGATATTCCTCCAGCCAGAAAAGCGCGTTCGCGATCAGGAAATTCCGCACCTCGTTGCGTCCGAAATTAAAAATCAGCGTGCCCCAATCCTGATGCTCGCCCTGCCGTGGATCGGCATGCTCGTAGAGGTCCGTCCCATCGAATTCCGCCAAAGCATGCGCATCTTTCGGGAAATGCGCCGGCACCCAATCCATGATCACCCCAATTCCGGCTTGGTGACATTTGTCGACGAAATGCCGGAACTCATCCGGCGTCCCGAATCGGCTCGTCGGCGCATAGTAGTTCGTGACCTGATAACCCCACGACCCTTCGAACGGATGCTCCGCCACCGGCATCAACTCGATGTGCGTGTAGCCCATCTCCACCACATACGGCAGCAGCGTCGCCGCCTGTTCCAGATAACTCAGCGACCGATTCCCATCTTCCGCCACCCGCCGCCACGAGCCCAAGTGCACCTCGTAAATGCTGACCGCGCTCTTATTCCAATCCTTGCTCCGGCGCGCATGCATCCAATCCTGATCCGCCCACTGGTAGCGTCGCAGATTGTAAACGAGGGACGACGTTTCTTTCCCCCACTGATTGAAAAACGCGAACGGATCGCTCTTCAATAAGAGCGCGCCGGTCATCGTCCGGATTTCAAATTTGTAGTGCGCGCCCTCCGCCGCATCCGGCACGAAAATCTCCCAGACTCCGCTCCCAAGCAGGCGCCGCATCGGATGCACCCGGCCGTCCCAGCCGTTGAAATCCCCCACCACGCTGACCCGCTGCGCGTTTGGCGCCCAGACTGCGAAATAAACTCCCGCCCGACCCCCGATGTCCCGCAAATGCGCGCCGAATTTCTCGTAAAGCTCGAGATGATTTCCCTCCGCGAAGAGATGCAAATCCACCTCCCCCATGATCGGCCCGTGGCAATACGGATCATGCACCACCCGGTCCGAACCATCCCACGCCAGCACCCGAACCGCGTAGTCTAATTCCCGCGTCGCCCCCGGAATCACCGCTTGGAAAAAACCGGAGTCGTGAAGACGTGACGCCATCACCTCCTCCGCCCCGGTTCCAGGAACGATTCGCACCTCCTGCGCCTCCGGCCGGAAAACCCTGATCACTAAGTTTTCGCCGACCCGATGCGGGCCAAGAATGCGAAACGGATCCGGATGCTTTCCGGCGAGAAACGCATGCATCTCGTCCACCGGGAGTCCGAGGATTTCAAAATTGCTCATAATAACAGCCGCCAACTTACCCCGCTCTCCGGCATTGAAAACCCGCGACCGGCAGAACCAAGCCGCCGTTATCACACTTCCACGCCTTTTCTCATTTCCATCCCGTCCGCCGCATCAGATAGTCGCAGCCGGATGGAAGATAAATTCGGGCCCGTAATCGAGGAACTGCTGCGCACTTACCGCGAGAACGGCGGTATCAATTACATCGAAGCCGCTGCCACCCTTCCCTCCCGTCCCGCCATTGATGCCGCCTGCGTCGATCTTCTCAGCATCCTTTTCCCCGGCTTCCACGGCGAACCTCTCGCCACCGCGGACGACCTCCCCGCCACCACCGCCCATCGCATCCAGCGCCTCTACCAGCGTCTCCGGCCCGAAGTCCGCAAGAGCCTCCACGCCGTCCGTCCCAGCGGTACCGCCGACGCCAACGCTGACGCCATCCTCGCGTACTTTTTTAGCCAGCTCGCCGCCATTCGCGTCATGCTTTGGGCCGACATCGACGCCGCCTATGAAGGCGACCCCGCCGCCATCAGTTACGAGGAAATCATCCTCGCCTATCCGACCATTGAAGCGATCGCCATCCAGCGCATGGCTCACCTTCTTTACCAGAAACAGCTCCCCCTCATCCCGCGCATGATGACCGAATGGGCCCACGGCCGCACCGGCATCGACATCCACCCCGGCGCCACCATCGGCTCCCATTTTTTCATCGATCACGGAACCGCCGTCGTCATCGGTGAAACCTGCGTCATCGGCGCGCATGTGAAGCTCTACC
>JBDUAE010000241.1:0-3741 GCA_040004805.1 Chthoniobacterales bacterium
GGCGAAGTGAAAACCGGGATGAAAGCGATCGTCCAGGTCTACGCGTTCCGTGGCCGGCGTTTCTCTGCCAAAGTCACCGCCATCACGCCAGCCGCCGATCCGGAGACGCAGCGCTACACCATTTTGCTCGATCTGGAAGACGCGCCCGACAATCTCCTCGCCGGCATGACGGGCGAGATGAATATCATTACCGGGGAACACGCCAACGCGCTTCTGGTGCCAACCCGTGCCCTCGTCGTCGACCAGGCTCTCATCGTGCGGAACAAAATGGTTCACGCGCGCACAGTGCAGGTCGGTTATCGGACGATCGATTATTCCGAAGTGCTCGGCGGTCTCAAAGAAGGCGACCGCGTGATTGTTTCGGATCAGGACAAGTTCCGGCCCGGCCAACTGGCGCGGCAACGCGTTTACCACCCGCCTCCGCTACCGGCGCTCAAATGAGCCCGCCGCTCTACATTGCGCTGCGTTTCCTATCTGCGCGGAAGCGCGCCTTTGTGCTCAGCTTGAGCGGCGTCGTTTTCGGCGTGGCTATTTTTATCTGCACTCAGGCGCAAACTGCGGGCTTCGAGAAAAACTTCATCGACTCGAATCTCGGCAGCAACGGCGGCCTCGTGCTGAGCACGCGGCTGCAACCGCCGGTGACGGGCCTGCCGGTCTCTCCCGAAACCGGCCGAGCCAACGCGGCGCACCGGCGTTATCTGGAAGGGATCGACGATCCCGGTGGCATCATGCGCGTGAGCCGGCAATTCGCGGATGTGGCGGCGTGTACACCGGTCTTGCGCGGGCTGCTTAGTGTGCGAGCCGGCTTCGAAACCGCGACTGCGACTCTCTTCGGAATCGATCCCGCAACGCAGGCAGAAGCCACGAATCTGCGCAACCAGATCGTCGAGGGCAGTTACGATGATTTTCGAAATAATCCGGTGTCCGTCATCGTCGGCTCGCGCCTCGCCGAAGCGCTCGGAGTTCAGGCAGGTGAGACCGTGCAATTGCTTTCACCCGGCGGCGAGTACCAGCGTTTCACCGTGGCCGCGCTCGCCCGCAGCGGAATCGGGGCCGCGGATGCGGGTCGCATTTATAGCCATAGGAAAATCGCCCAGAAGCTTCTCCTCAAGCCGTACAGCGCGTCCATGATCATATACAAACTGCGCGACCCGGAGCGTGCGCCCGCGCTGGCTCGGCGGTTTCAAACTCTCTTCGGCTACCAGGCCGAAAGCTGGCAGGAACGCGAGGAGGGCAACCTTCAGCTTTTTCGCACCCTCCAGATCTCGGCTGCGATCACGGTCTCGCTCATTATTCTGCTCGCTGGTTTCGGGATTTTTAATGTCCTGACCATGACGGTGATTTCGAAATTGAAGGAGATCGCGATCCTTCGTTCGATGGGTTACCGGCGCGGTGACATCAGCGCGATTTTTCTGTGGCAAGGGGCGATGATTGCAGTCGCCGGTTCACTCATCGGCTGCGGTGCGGGCGCTGCCATGACCTGGGTCGTCTCGCAAATTCCGATCAAAGTGCGCGGCCTGATCTACGCGAACTCATTCTTGGTGAGCTGGAATTGGCGCCACTATTTCTGGGCCACCGTCCTGGCCATGATCGCTGTCTTCATCGCCAGCTATGTCCCGGCGCGCCGGGCGGGACTGCTCTCGCCGGTGGTCACATTGCGCGGGTCGAGCGGTTAACGAGTCATCACCGTCCCGCCGTGAGGTCGAGTGGGCGAATTTTTGTGACCCACGCCGCGCGCAAGACGTGAACGAAAGCCGAGACCGCCTGCCAGGCAGCGATCAGGACAAATGCCGACGCGGGTGCGCCTAACAAGAGGCCGAACGCGAGGATCCAAATGTAAATATTCCGCCGCCCGCTGAACAGCCGGATCTTCCGGTCGAGTGGAGTAAGTTCGTCAATCAGGCAGCCGTAATGGCGAATGACGCTGAGCTTGGCCAGACCACCGACTCCTTCCGCCACGAGCAAAAGCAAAAGATACCACCAGGCACTCGGTAATGCGCCTGAAGCGTGGAGGTAGAAAGCGAGCGCCAGCGCCCAGGCGAGCTCGTAAAATGCGTCGAGCCAATGCTCCAGTTTGCCGGCGGCGGAGGTCTCCACTTTCACGCGCGCCTGTTTGCCATCGAGTCCGTCGAGCACGCCCACCGCAAGGGCGCAGCACGTCCCGGTCACCAAATATCCCGTCGCGAAAAAGACCGCCGTCGCCCACGCCACCACATTGCAGAGGGCGGTTAATTGATTGGGCGTGATCGAAGTCTTGCACAAACGCGCAACGAAGAACGTTTCGACTGGTCCATGGACGAGCGCCGGCAAATCGAGCGCTCCTTTTTGCGCGGCGGCGAGGATACGCCGTTCGGCGGCCTTGCGCTCGTCGTCGTCTCCTGGCGCCGGAATCCGAAGCAAGGGCAGGTCGCGCCGCATTTCCCGCGAATAAGTGGGCTGCTCCGCGACTTCGAGGATACGCGTCTCGGTCGTCGCTGCCGGTCCGCGCGAAATCATCGCGCCTGTCGGTTGTCCGGAATCGAGTAGGACGCACGGTTTTTCCTGCGCTAGCAGCAAAGACAGCAGGCGCGAATCCCAAACCACATCGGCCGGCAACGTCAGACGCAATTCATCCCCAGAAATCGGTTCGGAAGCTGGTTTCAGCGTCACTTCGAGTTCGCTTCGGGGTGACGATTTCTTCCGCAGTTCGACGTCGATTGGCTCGAGCGTCCGCGAAAGAACAACCGCCGCTCGCACGCCGGCGCGCTGGAGCGTGCGCAGCAAACGTTCGAGTAAAGAGATGCCACAGAGTTCCTGCAGCGCGTACGGCGCATCGGCCAGAATGACCACCTTCATGGACGGGCCCGCCGGCAACGAAAATTGCCTGAAAGGGGTTCCGGTGCTAACCACCATGCTCGCCATGGTGACCGCAGTAGACCACGCCCCTCCCCCGACGCTGCCCGTCGCGCTGGCACCAGAATCTCCACCCGGAATGTCGTTTCGTTTGCGATACAGTCCCCTGCTAGCACAGATGGTGATTGTGCGCCGCTGCAATCTGGCCTGCGGCTATTGCACCGAGTACGACAAAACGAGCGAGCCCGTCCCTTTCGACATCCTGGAAGCGCAATTGCGGAGGCTGAAAAATCTCGGCACCTTCGGCATCAGCCTCACTGGCGGCGAGCCCACACTCCATCCTGATCTCCCCCGGCTGATTCGCCGTTGCCGTGAACTCGGTTTTTTCCGTACCGGCATGATCACCAACGGTTTCTTTTTGAAACCCGATCTGATCCAGGAACTGAACGACGCTGGCTTGCAGGAAATGCAAATCTCGATCGACGGCGTGCGCGGTAACGACACGACCCAAAAGGTGCTGGATAATTTGCGCAAGCGTCTCGTGTCTTTGCGCGAGCACGCAAAGTTCAATGTCACCGTCAGCGGCGTGATCGGCGCCTGCCCGCCGGAAGAAGCGGAGGAAGTGGTGGCCTTCGCGACCGAGATGGGGTTCACCCCGCGCGTCCTGCTCGTGCACGACGCCGAGGGCCGCTTGAAGTTGGACGGGCGCGAACTGCAAGTCTACGAGCGCATCGTCAAGAAATTGCCGAAAAGCTGGATGGATTTTTCTGGTTATCGCCAGCGTCTCGTGCGCGAGGGAACCGCGCCCTTCAAGTGCCGAGCCGGCAGCCGCTACCTTTACATCGATGAATTCGGCAACGTGAACTGGTGTTCGCAGACGCGGAAGGTTTGGTCGAAACCCTTGTTGCA
>JBDUAE010000242.1:0-3727 GCA_040004805.1 Chthoniobacterales bacterium
GGCAACGTTCGCAGCCGACCGGTTTCATGACCTGCGCGTCGCTTAATTGCGAACTTTCCACTCGCAGCGCGCGCATTTCTGTTTCCGTGAGTTCGCCCGGCACTTTGCAATTTCCGCACAATCGCCGCACCAGCCGCTGCGCCATGATCGCCCGCACGGAGGAGGCAACGAGGAACGGCTGCATCCCGATGTCGACTAAACGCGCGATCGCCGAGGGCGCGTCGTTCGTATGCAGTGTGCTGAAGACAAGATGACCCGTTAGGCTGGCGTTGGTTGCGATCGACGCCGTTTCCAGATCGCGAATCTCACCGATCATGATGATGTTCGGCGCCTGGCGCAAAATGGAACGCAGCGCGGCCGGGAACGTCATCCCGATTTCCGAATTTACCTGCACCTGATTGATTCCGGTCATCTGGTATTCCACCGGCTCCTCCACCGTGATGATCTTCCGGTCGGGCTTGTTCATGTAATTGAGACACGCGTAGAGCGTGCTCGTTTTTCCGGAACCGGTCGGGCCGGTCACGAGCAAAATTCCGTCCGGCAAGCGCAGCAATCGTTCGAAGACTTCCTGGTCGTCGCTCAAAAATCCCAGCTCCGGCAACCCGAGCATGAGGCTCGATTTATCCAGCAGACGCATCACCACGCTCTCGCCGTGATTCGTCGGGATCGTGGAAACACGGAGATCGAGCGGCTTGCGCGCGATCTTCACCTGGATGCGGCCATCCTGCGGCAAACGTTTCTCCGCGATGCTCATCGAGCCGGTCATGATCTTGAGCCGGCTCACGATCGCAGACTGCAAACGCTTCGGCGGCGCCTGCATCTCCTGGAGCACGCCATCGATGCGAAATCGGACCCGAAATTTTGTCTCCAGCGGCTCGAGATGAATATCGCTCGCGCCGAGACGATGCGCTTCCACCAAGAGCATGGAAACCATGCGAATGATGGGCGCGTCCGCTTCGTCCCCGCCCGTGATCTCGCCGCCATCCGCCAATTCCAGGCCGAGATCCGCTTCGCCCAACCGTTCTTCCAGAATATCCGACGCTTCGTCGGCTGTTCCGTAATACTTAATCAGCGCTTCCCGGATCATTTCCGGGCTGGTGCACACCAGCTCGATCTCGCGTTGCAGTAGAAAACTGAGCCCGTCGATCGTGTCGATGTCGAGCGGATCGCCCACCGCCACCACTAATCCGCTGTCGCCTAACGACACCGGAATCACCTTAAACCTTCGCGCGTCCTCGGCTCGAATTTGCTGGATGACGTCCGGTGGAATCAGCCGCTCGGAAATGTCCACCCAATCCATGTGGGCCTGTGCCGCCAGAGTACGCGAAACGTCGGTCTCCGTCAGGATGCCGTCGGTGATCAATACCGGCACGATGCCCTTCGCATTGCCGGCCCGGGCGCGCGCGCTCGCGATTTGCGCGTTCGTCACCAATCCCACGTCCTCGAGAATCCGGAGGACATATTCTTCGTTCGGATGCACAGCGCAGTCAGCTTCCCGCGTCCGGTCGGGAGGATGCAAGCGAGAACCGCAAACGCCCTCCACTTCACGCTCCGCTTCCGCTTCCGGGACGTGCTACCTTCGCACCGATGCCCGCCCTTGCCGCTCCGCTCCGCCTCGCGATGTGGTCGGGCCCGCGCAATATTTCCACCGCGCTGATGCGCTCCTGGGGGAACCGCGCTGATACCTTTGTCGTGGACGAGCCCTTCTACGCTTACTACCTGCAGGCCACGGGCGCGGATCATCCGATGGCGTCAGAAATCATCGCCGCGGGCGAGACCGATTCCGGGAAAATTATCGCGCAACTCACCGGCGATCCGCCGCACCGTGCGCGCATCTTTTATCAGAAACAGATGACGCATCACCTCCTGCCCGCGCTCGATCGCGGCTGGCTCGGAGCGGTCACGAATTGTTTCCTCATTCGCGATCCGCGGGAAGTCATCGCCTCCTACTTGAAGAAGAATCACGAGCCGACCGCCGACGATCTCGGTTTCCCGCAACAGGCCGCGATCTTCGAAACCGTTTGCGCCGAGACCGGGAAAACGCCGCCGGTGATCGACGCGCGCGACGTCCTCGAAAATCCGGAGCGCAGCCTGCGTCTCCTCTGCGCCGCGGTGGGCGCGGAATTCTCGACCGCGATGCTGGCCTGGCCTCCGGGCCCGCGTCCGACCGACGGAATTTGGGCGCGCCATTGGTATGGCGAAGTGGAACGCACTACCGGATTTCATTCGCCCGAGCCCAAGGAAATCAGCATCCCGGCTCGATTGTATGCGGTGGTCGAACAGTGCGAAAAAATTTACCGACACCTGCACGGCTACCGGTTGAAATAACTCGATGTTACAGCAATTCGACGAACGGAACCGCGACCTTCTGGTTAACATCAATGGCGAACTTCTCCCGCGCGACCGCGCCGGGATCAGCCCCTTCGATTCCGCGGTGCAAGGCGGCGACGCCGTCTGGGAAGGCCTGCGTCTTTACGACGGCCGCATCTTCAAACTCCACGAACATCTGCACCGCCTCCGCGCCTCCGCCACCGCCCTCGCGTTTGCCGAAATCCCCGACGACGAAAAAATCATCACCGAAATTAAGCGCACGTTGTCGGCTAATTCTATGCGCGACGGCGTCCATCTCCGGTTGACCCTGACCCGTGGCTTGAAAGTCACCTCCGGAATGGATCCGCGACTGAACCAGAGCGGACCCACCTTGATCGTGCTCGCGGAACACAAGCCGCCCGTTTACGCGCAGACGGGCTTGAATTTAATTACCAGCAAGATTCGTCGGCCGCCCCCGGAAATTCTCGATCCGCGAATCCACCACGCGAATTTGTTGAACTCCATCCTCGCGAAAATCGAAGCCAACGCCGCCGGCGCCGATGATGCGCTCATGCTCGACCAGCGCGGTTTCGTCGCTGAGACCAACGCCACCCATGTTTTCATCGTCCGGAACGGCTGCGTCCTGACCAGCCACGTCGTCGCCTGCCCGGACGGCATCACGCGCGCGACTGTGCTCGAACTTTGCGCCGCTCACGCCATCGACTGCGGGGAATCCGACCTATCCGTCAACGACGTCTACGGCGCGGACGAGATGTTTTGCACCGGCACCATGGGCGAACTGGCCGCGGTCATCAGTCTCGACGGCAAAACGATTGGCGACGGCGAAGTCGGGCCCGTCACGAAACGCCTGACCGAACTCTTCCGCGCCCGCACCGCCGTCGAAGGCGTGGCGGTGGCGTGAAAGAGGCGTCAGACCCAGGTCGACGTCCTGGGCCAATCAGTCGTGCGCGCGGACCTTTACGGTCGTACCGGTTGCGACGGAAGGACTCGGCGGAGGGATGCCTGATTTAGTCAATCGGCGTCGGCGGAGCGTTTCGACGGCAGTGACGCACAGCGCCAGCCATGCGAGGCCGGCGGCGGCGCCGCCGAGCACGTCGCTCAGAAAATGTGCCCCTAACGCGACACGGCTCAGGCCGACTAGGAAGACAATGCTGCTCGCCGTGGCGACAAGCCATACTTTCCCGCGCCAAGCGGTGAGTCGGTGATAAACGAACACTGCCGCCAAACCGTATAACAGCGTGGCCCCCATGGTGTGGCCGCTGGGGAAGCTATAGCTCTTTAGCACGACGAGCGGATGCTCCAGAATCGGGCGCGTTCGGTGAAAGGCGGATTTCAGTAACACGTCGAGTACCGCGCCGCCCGGGACGACGAGGAGGAGAATAAGCAAGCGATACCA
>JBDUAE010000243.1:0-3725 GCA_040004805.1 Chthoniobacterales bacterium
GGCAGATTAAAGAAAAGCGCCCGGGCCTCGATTTGCGTTCCCGGAGCTTCGCCGCCATCGCGCACGCTCTCGATCCGTCCACCTGAGACCACGATTTCCGTGCCGGCAATTGCACCCGACTCCCGTGTCGTTAGCCGAAATCGCGAGACGCTCGCGATGCTCGGGAGCGCTTCCCCACGAAAACCGAGAGTAGAAATAGCCGACAAATCTTCCGCCGTGCGAATCTTACTCGTGGCGTGCCGCTCGAGCGAAAGGAGCGCGTCATCACGATCCATCCCACAGCCGTCATCGACCACGCGGATGAGCGAAATCCCACCACGGCGAATATTGACCTCGATCCGGGTCGCACTGGCATCGAGGCTGTTTTCGACCAACTCTTTCACGACCGACGCGGGGCGCTCCACCACTTCGCCCGCGGCCACCTGGCTGGCCAGGATGTCGGTTAAAAGGTGAATCCGGCTCATGCTCAGCTCGATTTTAGATTTTAGATTTTTGATTGCGAAGGAAAAGCGCGATACGCTCGCTTTAACCATGATAAACGTGACGGACAGCGCCGTGCGGCAACTGCGTTCCCTGCTCGAAAGCCAAAGCGAAAGCGCGGGGAAAGGCCTGCGCGTGGGAATCGCCAAAGGCGGCTGCTCCGGCCTGCAATACGAAATGTCGCTCGATGCGCAAAAGGAGGGCGACGCAATTGTGGCCCGGGACGGCGTGGAATTTTTCGTCGATCACGAAAGTGCGCAGTTGCTCCGCGGCGCGACCCTGGATTACCACGACGGCCTCACCGGGACCGGATTTCAGATCGTCAATCCCAACGCCGCTCGCACTTGCGGCTGCGGCACTTCCTTCGAACCGGCCCCGTCGGCGTGAGGACCGCGGTTCCGCCGAGCGAACGCGCTTAGATGGATCAATCCCGCTTTCAGCACGAAGACTCGTACGGGCGACCGCGCCGCAAAGCCAACCTCTTCGTTTGGACCGTTGCGATCCTGTTGCTCAGCGGATTCGCGCTCGCGGCGTGGCTCGGGAGTTATTACATCTTCAACCAACCGGAGCGGCCGGATAGCTATCGGATTCTGCAAAAGCTGCACAAGATCGAGCAGCCGAAACGTTTTCAATTAACCGCCGCGCCGCCGGGCGAGTTTCTGACCGGCCGCCAGCTCTACGAACGCTACAACGCGCTTCGCCCCACGGAGCTCGCGCTGAAAGACGCAGAGTTGTCGCGGAATTTCATTCGCAATTTCCAACAGATGCCGGGGATGGTGCAATATGTGATCGGGCGTTTCATGATCATGGGAACACGCCAGCTCGGGCCGGACGACGTCATCACCTCCGGCGTCGCCTCGCTCACAAACGCGGTCGATTACGGAGAACTATTAATGGAACACGTTTATCCGGCCGACGCCCAGGCGGTCCCGTTAATGGCGCAGACGCTCAACACCGGGCTCGAAATTCGGCTCGATCGCGGACATGATTTATCCGTGGTGGTGCATGTGGAACGGCTGGCGGACGGCCGCATCATGGTCACCGCAGTGCCGCTTCTCTACGGAAGTTACACCGTCACGCAGGGCCGCGGCACTTTCAGTCTTGAGCCGCCATTCTCGCTCAACCTCGTGGCGGGCTGGCCGATCTTTAAGGAATCGTTCCGGCGTAAAGCGGAAATTCATTATGCCACTTACCGTCAGAGCGTAATGCCTGCGACCACCGGGGTGCAATTGCCCGGCCTCAATGCGACACCGACGCCCGCCGGCGCTGTGAATGAATTGGTCCGCGTTGAAGCCGCCCAGCCGGTGGAGACGCCACCGCCGGGATTCGATTCGCCCAAGCCTACCGCAGTCGCGAAAGCCTCACCGACGCCGAAAGGCGGCAAGCTCGCAAAGAAAGGAGCCGCTTCCCCGACGCCAATTGCCGTGGCCAAGCTGAGCCCTCCGCCGCAGCCCACGAGCCCGCCACTGGCGAGTGTCGCGCCTTCCGCCACCGTTCCGGCGTTGGCGGCGGTTCCTCCTTCCAACGGGACGGCGCTCGCTTCCACTGCGGGCGGGGGGATTTGGAAAACCTATCCGGCCGGGAAAATGCCGGCCGGTCGGTTGATTACCACTTCCGATTTAAACGACGTGGCCCAGCGCGGTCTGGCGGGTGAGCGGGTGTATTTGCGCGGCCAGTTTGTCGTCAATTTCGCGGAAGCGAATCGCGCCGTCCTTCGACCGAAGAGCAATCTGGCGGAGTCGGTCCTGCGTTTGGGAGCGCCTTCCTCCACTCGCATCGTGGTTGATTTTCCCGCGGGAGTGACGCCACCGGCGCAAGGCGCGACCGTCACTCGCGATGAAGCGCGCCCTTACGAGATCACGGAAGTGCGCAAGCAATCCGATGGGCAGTTGAACGTCTTCGTCCGCGAGATCATGCAGTAGCTTGCTAAGGCGCGCCGGACGATTCGCCGATCACGCGATCATTCTCGATTCGAAAGGAGGCGAGGTGCTCTTTCCGGATCCATTTCTCCACCACCGTGCGCAGTGACGGATAACCGAAAAAACTGCGGTCGAGAAACGCTTCGGGCACGGATTGCCCATTGAGCAGGATGCGCGATACCCGCACCTTCGCCGGGTCGCCATCGGGCGAAGATTGCAGGCTAAGTTCGCCATTCAAAAAGCGATCGTGCACGAAGGGCACACCCTCGAGCGGGAAGCTCATCTGCACCCGACCGACATCGTGATCGGTGGCGACAAAGACTTTGCCCCGCGCGGCGGGGTCTGCCGCGATCAGACGATTGATGTCATAGGCCGTGAGCTGAATCCTGACCGCCTCGCCCTTGCGCGCGGCGCGGCGAAATGCTTCCCACGTATTGACCTCGGGCATCGCCGGACGGGTGGGCGCTTGCGGCGCGGCCGCAACCTCATCCGTCGATTTTGACGTTGCGGGCGCCGGCGTGGAACTCGCTAAAACCGGAAGCTGCACCGGCGCGGTCGCCGAATAGCTGCGCAAATAGTGCAGGCCCCAGAATGTTCCGGCGAGCAGCGCGAAGGTCAGGAACGCCAGCAGTCCAGCCAGAGTCGCGCAGCCTTTGCCGACACAACCCAGTCCCCCCTTGGGCGGAGTGTCGGCTATTTTTTCCGTGCTCACGATTGCGGCAAGGCTGCCGCTGCCAGGCGCTCCTGGGCCGCCATTAGTTTCTCGTACAAACTTTGCAGACCTTCCGACAACATTCGCGTCCCCGTCAGCACCGGCATGAAGTTCGTGTCACCGTTCCAGCGCGGCACAATGTGCAGATGCAGATGATCGGGCACGCCCGCGCCGGCACAGGTCCCGAGATTCAGGCCAATATTAAAACCCTGCGCTTTCACCGTTTCTCGCAAAAGCGCCTGCGCATGCGTGGCCAAATTCCAAAGCTCGAGCACTTCATTCTCGCCTAACGAACCTGCGTCGCTCGTCTTCCGATACGGCACGGCCATGAGATGACCGACCGCATACGGATAGCGGTTCATCATCAGGAACGCATTCTTGCGCCGCGTCAGCACCAGATGCGCCGCGTCGTCGCTCGCGCGGGCCGCGGCCGAGAGAAAATCGGGGTCCCGATTTTCCTGCTCGAAATACTCTACCCGCCACGGGCACCACAAAGTCTCGATTTCGTTTTTCGGGAAGTCGTTCAAGAGGATGAAAGTTGCGGTGAAGCTGCGCGAAGTCGAGCGAGCTTTTGCCGGATGAGTAAGCAGTAGCGTCGCGGACTATGGTTGATC
>JBDUAE010000244.1:0-3725 GCA_040004805.1 Chthoniobacterales bacterium
CTGCTCCACGCGCGGCGGATGACTCTGACCGAGCTCTCCGAGCGGGTCGGCCTCACCCTCGCCAATCTGTCGATCCTGAAGACGGGCAAGGCGCGCGCGATCCGCTTTTCGACCCTTGAGGCGCTCTGTGAGGCGCTCGACTGCCAGCCGGGCGACCTGCTCGAATTTCAACCCGACTCCGGCGCGGGCGGCGAGGAAACGCCGGTGCGCACTGCAACTTAGAAAATAAATACACCCATGACTACAACTACCGCTTCCGTTCCAACTTTAAGCCCGAGCCCCGATCACCGGGAGGTCTCGCGGCTGCGGCTCTATGTGCTTCGCGGCACCTACCTCCTACTGGTGATCGGGCTTGGAGGAATGATCCTGCCACAGCTGATCGGCCATGAGCCGATGGCGCGGGGGGTGATTCCCAGCCTCCTAGGCGCCTTGTGGCTCCTCGCCATCCTCGGCGTGCGCTATCCGCTGCAAATGCTCCCCCTGTTGCTATTCGAGCTGGCATGGAAGGCGATCTGGCTTTTCGATTACGGCTTACGGCAATGGCATTCTGGCCACGCCCCGCCGACATTTACCGACGATTTCCCGGCGATCGCAGCCGGGGTGATCCTGATGCCCTTCGTGATTCCATGGGGCTATGTGTTCGCCCATTACGTGAAGAAGCCGGGAGATCGATGGAAATGAGCGCGACGCTAATCACACAGCGAACCAAAAGGCACAGCCCCGACTAACGAGGAGAATATAAAATGAAACCCGGCGTGATCTTAACCATCGCCTCCCTGTTCTCGATCCTTTTCGGGACGTTTCACCTGGCGGACGACATCGACCGCGGGATGTCACCGGGTGGGCTTTTGAACCTCGTTGCGGTGGTCATTTGTGTTGTCTGGCTCTACGGAACGCTCGTGCTCGCGGGACGGCGATGGGGGTATATCATCATCCTCATCTCGTCGCTTCTGTTGCTGGGCGTCCCCATCATTCACATGAGAGGAGTGGGAATCGGCTTTGGCAGCCACCGCAGCGGGGGGTTCTTCTTCGTCTGGACGCTGCTCGCGCTCGGGGTGACCGCGCTTTTCTCCGTCATCCTTTCGTTACGCGGACTGTGGAGTCTACGACCGGGCCAGCCCGACACGAGGCGGAGCTGATATTTAGCCCGGTCGTGACCATTCCCCGCGACTCGACCAATGCTAAGCGTGAGGTGGTCTTGACTAGTTCGTTCTCCCATGACCCAGGAGATGAGCCACCAAGGCTATCACCAGGTAAAGCACGCCGAAGAGCAAAGAGCCTGCTACCCAAACGGCAGCGGAAAGCGGGATGGCCAAGACGATCAACGTCGCCAGGTCCGCATGTCCGGCCGATCTGAGCCAGAGACTTCCGACGAGTAGAGCCGGGACGACCGACAGGATAACGCACCAAGCCGGAATATTCGGCGCCGTAATCGTCTCGTGCACCCATCCTAGGATGAAGACGAAGACGACTAAGAATGCAGCTAGGAGGTTAGCGCCCCAAAGCCACCAGAATTTTGCCACCAACCATGCCCATAAAGTTCTCATTCGTCCTCTTGCTCGGGAACGTAAACGGTCCGCGGCATAATTCACTCACGTCCGTCCCATTCGCGGGAACAGCGGGTTGTTCGGTCATACTCGGACCGGACGTGACCTCGCCCGCCGGTCGTTTGCTCGAAGACGCGGGAGATTCCTTTCGTTAGGGCAATTGGGATTTGGCCGCCGCATCCAGGAGCTGATCGAGATCCGCGCGCGGTAACATTCGCCCGCTCAGCACAACCGCGCGGATTCGTTTGGTGTTACCGATGTCGAGCAGTGGGTTGGCGTCGAGTAGGACAAGGTCGGCGCGCTTACCCACGGCCACGGTGCCCGAGCTCTGGCTGAGACCTAGAAATTCAGCCGGGCCAATGGTAGCGGCGCGCAAAGCTTCCGCGGGAGAAAGTCCCGCCCGGACGAGGAGCGCCAACTCTTCGTGCAGCGCAAAGCCTGGATAGACGAGCGGCATCGGCGTGTCGGTGCCGGCGAGAATGCGCACGCCGGCAGCCTGGAAGGTCTTGACGATTTGGCGCGACACTTCCCAGCGGCGGTCGGCCAGTTTTCCGTCCCCCACGGGGTCGCTCTGAAAAATCCGCTGCCAGCGGGCTTGTTCGTCCACACGCAGGTAACGCCAGAGTGGGTCGTCGCGAAAATTCTTCCGCGAGCCGTGCGCTTCAGAATAGGGAAGCACAAGGGTCGGCACCTGCACCTGGCCCGTCTGGGCAAGGGCCGCGGCGGTGCGATCGCAGAGGACTTGATCGTAACTCTCGAGAACCTCGGGCTCCTGCGCGTCGCGCAGCCTCACGATCTCCCCGCCTTCCCGTCCTTTGCGAGCACCGAGGAGCTCGTTCTCTCTAGCCGAGCAAGCTTCGTAAACTTGGGTGAGATGTTCGTTGCTCCGCTGCCCGGCCCGCGCCGCCTCCAGCAGGCTCACCTCCGCGGGAATGTGTCCACAAACCGGTAGGTGCAGAGCCCCCGCTTCCGCCAGGATGGCGCGCCAGTTCGCCTCCGGCACTTCCGAGAAGATCTTGATGAAATCCGCGCCGGCAGTTTTGGCTTCTCGCACCTTTCGACGGGTGTCGTCGATCGGCCCCGCGCCCACGGCGACGCCCGCCGCCAGGACGCGTGGCGCAATCAGTTCGCCGGTCTCCACCTTGCTGCGCCAGCGATTCACCAGCGCCAACTGGGCCGGCTCCGAGCGCATCTCTCGCACGCCGGTGATCCCATGGGCGACGAAGAGCGGAAAAGCCCACTCGTTAGGCGGGCGGTGCGAGGCATTGTTAAAAAGATGAACATGCATGTCCACCAGCCCGGGGATGAGATAACGGCCCGCGCCATCAACTCGCAGCGCATCCGGCGGAATGGTGACCTTCTCCGGGGAGTCGATCGCGGCGATAACGCCGGCGACGATCAGCACCGTCCGCGGCCCGACCACTTCGCCGCGAACGACATCCACCACCCCGACACTCTCGAGCGCGACGATTGGTTGCGCGCGAGTGTCGGCTAAATCGCCGGCGTCCGCGACAGGCAGCAGGCAGCAAAGCGCGCCGACCACAATCAGCGGGAGCGCGTTCTTAATTTTGGTAAGACTCACAATCACAAAATCCAAAGCCGTTCAGGATTGTTCGCGAGACCTGCGCGAATTGGCTGGTCAAATTTTTCCCATTCAAAAATAGAGCGGCGCCCGATTGAATTAGCATATACAGTGTCCCATCTCTCCGGCGCAGTATTCAATCGTTTCACGGAGGAGCGGTTAGCAAAAAAGGAAAATATTATGGGTCTCTTTCACACTTTGATGACGAAAATTTTCACGCACGCTGGAGCTCCCACGCCTACGACAGATGGCGGAGCGGCCCCAGGGAGCACAGCTCCGGTCACGCAGTCGTCTTCCACTCCGGCCATGCCGGCCCCTACCTCGATGCCAGCCCCGGCTCCGAGCACGTCGACGGCGCCCGCGCAGCCGGTGGATGTGGCCGCAACTCTCGATGCCCTGGCCCAGAAGAACTCCGAGAAGCTTGATTGGAAACATTCCATCGTTGATCTGATGAAGCTGGTCGGCATGGATAGCAGTCTCTCCTCGCGCAAAGAGCTAGCGCATGATCTGAATTACTCTGGCGACACGGGCGACTCCGCGACGATGAACATGTGGCTGCACGATGAAGTCATGAAAAAGCTCGCGGCGAACGGCGC
>JBDUAE010000245.1:0-3716 GCA_040004805.1 Chthoniobacterales bacterium
GGAGATCTCGGTCAGGATGGCACAACTGCTGCTTATGGTCAGTATTACTGTTATGATATTTATAAGCATCCGTCCCTTCGCTCTCAGAAAGATGTTTGCCCTCGCTGCAACTCTGGTCTGCCTCTCCACCGCCTCTTGCTTCGCCTCGTCGGTCTTTTTCTCGGTCGCTAGCACGCCATACGATCGCCAGATGACGCGAATCCAGTCCATTTTAATTTCCGGGACGGAGACCGATTCCCAGGCGGACGTTTCAGTTGCGCTCGTCAATTCTTGGATGGGCGATCTCCGCGACATTCCATATGGCTACCAGCGCGAATGGAAAACACCGGGCGAGGTCCAAAGCCGGCGGCCGGCAGATTGCAAAGGCAAAGCGGTCGCCCTCTACCAGCGCATGAAAGAGCATGGCGCGAAGAACGTGCGTCTGGTGATCGGGAAACGTTCTACCAGTAGCCGGGCGACACATGCATGGCTGGTTTGGGAAACGGACAAAGGGAGCTATATGCTCGATCCTACTTTCAACTGGATGGCCTGCCGCTCAGAACAGGTCGGCCGGCGCTCCTATGTGCCGCTCTACGCCTACGCCGGGAACAGAAAATATCGGGCCGCCGGAAGCGAGACGCTGGTCGCCAACAATTAGAAATTCTTATCTGAGCGAAGACCTTTGAGCATGTCGCTCTAACGAATTCTAAGGGGAGCAACATTGGCGCCAGATTTATTCTGGCGCCGATGAACTTTTTTATTGCAAGAATTCAAGCGATACCCTATTCTCTTTTTTGTGGATATGGAAATTATGAAGACACTCGCATCTCGTTCTCGCACTATTCTAGTATGTAGCGCCGTATTTGCTGCTGCGGTTCCGCAGCTCATCGCCGCAGACGTTGTTCTACAAAAGGTCCCTGCATTTACGGTGGGTCAGGCGCCAGCTTATCCGGACAATCTCGCGCGCCAAACTCTCGGCGCCACCATCGAAAATGTTACGTCAGGCGCCGCGACCTCTCAAGGGGCCGAAGCAGGCCTCCTTTCGGGCGACCCCACGAAAAGTTATTCCCTTCCCGCAGGTCGGACAGTCCTGTTGGTAGCGCTGCCGAAGATCGAGAATATCAGCAACGTTCTCTTCGCCAACGAAGGTGCTCAAGGAAACGTCACGATCGCGACCGCCAGTGCGAAACTTTCCTCGGACAGCCCCCAATGGCGCGATAACAAACGCCAAGATTTGGGAGTTGAGGGAGTGAAGGTTCAAACCGGCGCTGCCGAAGCAAAATATGTGCGTCTGACGTTTGACCTCACCGCTCCAGGGCAGATTGCGGGACTTGGGATCTACGCTGATCCGAAAGTTTCCGATTTCACTTCTCCCCGGGCGTCCGGCAAGGTCGCGAGGGAGTCAGGAAAATTCGCGCTGGTTTCCTACACCGATATGCACGCAAAAGCGCGGGCACTCTATGTCAGCTCCGGGAACGATCTCTCGTCGGCTAACCACATGATCGATGACCAAACTTCCACGGCGTATCAGTTCGCCGTGAATGATGGCTCGCCTACCACGGTGATTGATTTGGGCAAAACGGTCGGCCTGCATCGCATGTCGGCTATTTATCCTCCGCAAGCCGGTAAGATGGAATTCTACGTCCTGTCTGCCCTTCCGGGACAAAAGAGCCAGAGCGGCGGCGCGCCAGTTCCGGTCCCGGATAATGCTGCAGCAACCTTGACGCTAAATGACGCCGCCTTTGCACAGTTGAAGACGGTGGGCACTGCCTCGGACGATGGAAGCCTCGGTCGAGCGGCGGTCGATTTCCCTTCCACCAGCGGGCGGTATGTGATGGTTCGCTGGATTCCGGCTGCAGCATCACCAATGGCATTCGCGCTCGCGGAGGTCGCCGCCTTCGGCGGAAACGCGAAGAACACCCTGGTAGCCGCCAATACCGACAAATCCGGCGGCCAGGAAGAGAGCGAATATCAAACCGACGGCAAGACGATGGTCGACGGCAAGACGATGCGTGATCCCAAAGACATGCCGGGAGAAGGACCGCAGGAGCCACCCGCAGAAGGGCCTCCTCCTTCGCTGCCGCAGCCGCCACCGTTCACGTTTGTGCCGGTTTTGGTCCCGGTCAGTAATTAGGCGACGCCGTTTGGTTCTAAACCCGTCGGTCGGCGAAAGCTGGCCGGCGGGTTTGGCGTTTCGGGGATTTGCCGGCAATCCGAATGCCAGAACCCGCTCACCATGACCCGCGCTCCTTAAAGGTTGTCGCGCATGATGTCGAAAAGCGCAGTATTTTCGAGCGTGCCTTTGAGTGCATCCGCTCCCAAGCCTGTCCCGAATGAGATGACATCTTCCGGAGGTGCGGGGCGCGATGGTGCGAGAATGGCTGACAGCATTTGCGAAGATGAAGTGGCAGAACCGACGCGCCCACCCCACTCGGCACGATCCCGAGCAGGAAATTCAGGAAGCGATTGCCCTTTCAACCCCCCTAGAAGGAGCGTGTCAGCGTCCGGCTGGGCGGAAAATATCGGAGGAAACTCGCCAGACAGGTCCAGTGGTATGACATGCTTAACGTCGGCACGGTTGGCGACGTCAGCACAAATAAAAATTGCCGACGTTTTCCCCGCGTACTGCGTCGCTGCGGTGACCGCGCGCTCAAAGGCCAAGGCCTCGTTCACCTCCTGCTCGCCCTCTCCATCCTGTCGAGCTTTGCGCATTAAGCTTGCATCGACCACCAGCAGGTAACCGCCGCGATGGAACTGCAATAGTTCGATCCCGCGTCGCACCAAATCCGCCAGGGTCGGGCGGGTATCCTCTCCTTCCAGTTGCGTCGTGAGCGGCAAAGCGCCATCCGTAAACAACCCAAACAGTTTCGCCCGGCGCCACCGCGGCACCGCTTCCAGCTCCGCCAGCGACTGCACAAACTCGTAATTCGCGTCTCGCATTACGCCCACCAGATCACGCTCGTCCGCCCGGCGGCCACCTTGCCCGGTGGGCAGGAAATCGCTTTTCCCGCCGCCTAGGATTACGTCGATCGCAGCGTCGTCGGCTAATTGCCGCGCGAAATCCGGCGCGGCCTCGTCCGGTTGGGCGTGGCCGTAAAAGCTCGCGACCACCGGTGCGGTCACGCTCCCATCCGTCACCAGCCCCGTGGTCCGTCCGCGCGCGCGCGCCAGTTCCAGAATGCTCGTTAGGCGATTGCCTATAGGATCGATCGCGACCGCGCCATTCCGCACCCGCACTCCGGTCGCCAGCGCCGTTGCCGCCGCCGCTGGGTCTGGCACGGGAGCGTCGGCGGAATGGTTGTCCAAGAGCGCGCTGTAGGGAAAGGAATCCAGCGCGAGCGATTTTTCCGTTTCCGACACGCGCAGGCGCATCGCCGCCAGGGTCTGCGCATCGAACCCTTCGGCAATGAAAAGGATGATGCCGAATGGCTTTTGGACCACCCAGTATTGGAAATAGAAAACGCCAAACCCCAAAAACGCCAGGAGACAGAACAGCGCGAGCAGCTGATTGCGCCATTTCACGGGCTCGATGTAGAAGAGCCGCCTCCCGGATGTCAACGCAAGAACCGCCTTGTGCGACCCGCCGCGGAAGGCAAATTCATTTCCATGCCGGGACCCGTCATGCTTTTGATCCGCGACGGGTGGGGGATAAACCCCGGCGGCGCCGCGCAGCGCGATGCGAATGGAGACGCCACCCTGCTCGCGCACACGCCTTTCCACGAGCAGCTTTATCGCGA
>JBDUAE010000246.1:0-3691 GCA_040004805.1 Chthoniobacterales bacterium
TTGATGCTCTCGATGTTCATGCGCTTGACCGGACGATCCGGCGTGGTCGTGGGCGTGTTGGCAATTTTTTCCAGCACGTCGTCGCCTTTGATCAGCTTCCCAAAACCGGTGTACTGCCCATCGAGAAACTTCGGCGCCCCGTGACAGATAAAGAACTGGCTCCCGGCAGAATCCGGATCCTGCGAGCGTGCCATCGAAAGTACGCCGCGTTCGTGACTTTTTGAGTTGAATTCGGCCTTGATCTTGTAGCCAGGATCGCCCGTGCCCCAGCGGCTTTGTTTGGAGTCATCCTTCGTCAGCGGATCGCCGCCCTGGATCATGAATCCTTTGATCACGCGGTGAAACGCGGTCCCGTCGTAAAAGCCTTCGCGCGCGAGTTTCTTGAAATTTTCCACCGTCTTCGGAGCTACGTCCGACCAGAATTCGGCGACCATTTCGCCCTCGCTGGTTTTGATAACGGCGACTTCGTTTTGCGCGGGACTGGGTGCTGAGCTCATGGCGGATTTGGTAGTAGTGAGTGATGGGGTTGCAGTGGGGTCCTGGCTGAAGGCGTGCGGTGCGCTCAGCGCGATTGCCACCAGGCAACCGAGGAAGTTCAGTTTCATGGTCGGCACCCTAACGTTCAACCTCGAAGGTTCAACGGCGAACGCGCAAAATTAACCGACATCGCCTCTCCGGCTTATTGGTGGAATTCTTGAAGCGTTCGCACGGCGACGCCATGAGATTGCAGGGCGCGAATGCCAGTCACGCTGGCTTGGGCCGCGCGCATCGTCGTGATGATCGGGATCTTGAGCGAACGTGCGCCGCTGCGCATTTTAATCTCGTCTTCGCGCGGAATTTTTCCGCTCGGCGTATTGATAATCAACTGCACATCGCCATTCGTGATTCGATCCAGAACGTGCGGTCGTCCCTCGCGGAGTTTGAAGACACGTGTGACCGGCACCCCGGCTTCGGCCAAGGTTTCGGCCGTCCCGCTCGTGGCGATAATGCCAAAACCAAGGCCGATAAAATCGCGTGCCAACGGCACCACGTGCGGTTTGTCGACATCCTTCACGCTGATAAAAATGTTCCCGGCTTTCGGCAAGGCAGGCGGCGCGGCCATTTGCGCTTTGGCGTAGGCGCGGCCGAGATCGATATCGATGCCCATGACTTCGCCGGTCGATTTCATTTCCGGTCCGAGACCGGTATCGCCGCCCTGAAAACACAGAAACGGAAACACCGGTTCCTTCACTGAGAAATGCTTCGGCAAGATCTCCTCGGTGAATCCGAGTTCGACGAGAGTTTTACCCGCCATCACTTTGGCCGCTAACTTCGCCAACGGCACGCCGATCGCTTTACTGACGAAGGGAACCGTGCGCGAGGCCCGCGGATTCACTTCGAGCACGTAGACATCGTCGCCCTTGACCGCGAACTGCACATTCATCAAGCCGCGAACTTCCAGCGCGCGCGCCATCGCCTTGGTCGCGTGGGAAATTTCCGTCAAAACGCGCGCCGGCAACGAGAAGGTGGGAATGGCGCACGCGCTGTCGCCGCTATGAATGCCGGCTAGTTGGACGTGTTCCATGATCGCTCCGATGACGGCAGTTTCTCCGTCGGCGATGCAGTCGACATCCACCTCGATCGCGTCTTCGAGAAAGCGATCGACCAGGACCGGCCGGTCCGGACTCACCTCGATCGCAGTCTCCATGTAACGGCGGAGATCGTCGGCGTTGTAGACCAACTCCATCGCGCGGCCTCCGAGCACGAACGACGGCCTAACGAGGACAGGATAGCCGACACGCTGCGCGATTTCGATCGCCTCGGCCGCGCTCACCGCAGAGCCACTGGGCGTTTGGCGCAAGCCGAGATCATCCAGCATGGCCGCAAAAAGCTTACGGTCTTCCGCGCGCTCGATGCTCTCGGGCTGGGTGCCGAGAATCGGGACATGCGCGGCTCGCAAACCGGCCGCGAGATTGAGCGGAGTCTGGCCGCCGAATTGCACGATCACGCCCTCCGGCTTTTCCTGGTCGTAAATGTTGAGCACGTCTTCGAGTGTGAGCGGCTCGAAGTAGAGCTTGTCGCTCGTATCGTAATCCGTGGAAACCGTCTCGGGATTCGAATTCACCATGATGGTCTCGAATCCCAACTCGCGGAGCGCGAAAGCCGCGTGCACGCAGCAGTAGTCAAACTCGATGCCCTGCCCAATACGATTGGGACCGCCCCCGAGAATCATGATCTTGCGTCGATCACTCCGGCGCATCTCGTTCTCGCTCCCGTAGGTGGAATAATAATACGGCGTGTAGGCTTCGAACTCGGCCGCACAGGTATCAACGAGGCGATAGGTCGGAATCACGCCGGCAGTTTTGCGTTCCGTGCGAATCGCGTCTTCGCTCGTACCTCGCGCGACCGCGATTTGCCGATCGGAAAATCCCAACTTTTTCGCGCGCCGCAGGTCGCTCGTGGCCAGAGTCGACGCTTCCTGGACGATCTGGCGGATGTTGTGGAGAAACCAACGATCGATTTTCGTTAACTCGAAGACTTCATCGATGGTCATGCCGTCCTGAAAAGCTTGCGCGAGATAAAAGATTCGCTCGGCGTTCGGCGAGGTCAGCCGCGTCCGGAGAGTCTCGGCATCGACGCGTTTTTCGTTTCCGTCCGCGCACAGTCCGAAGCGCTTGATCTCCAGCGAACGCAGCGCTTTTTGCAGTGCTTCTTTGAAGGTGCGACCGATCGCCATGGCTTCACCCACGCTTTTCATCTGCGTGGTCAAAACGGGATCGGCGTGCGGAAATTTTTCGAAAGTGAAGCGCGGCACTTTGACGACGCAATAATCAATCGTCGGCTCAAAACTTGCCGGCGTTTCGCGCGTGATGTCGTTCCGGATTTCGTCGAGCGTGTAGCCGACGGCGAGTTTGGCGGCGATCTTCGCGATGGGAAAACCCGTGGCTTTCGAGGCCAGCGCGCTCGAGCGAGAGACGCGCGGGTTCATCTCGATCACGGTCATCCGCCCGTTCTCGGGATTTACCGCAAACTGGATATTGGATCCGCCGGTCTCGACCCCGATTTCGCGGATGACGGCAAACGATGCGTCCCGCATGAGTTGGAACTCGCGGTCGGAGAGAGTTTGGATGGGTGCGACGGTGATGGAATCGCCCGTGTGCACGCCCATCGGATCTAGATTTTCGATCGAACAGACGACAACGCAGTTGTCCGCACGATCGCGCATAACCTCCATCTCGAACTCCTTCCAGCCGACGAGCGATTCCTCGATTAGCACTTCGCTGACGGGTGAGAGCTCAAGGCCGCGCCCGGCGATTTCGTCCAATTCCTGGCGATTGTAAGCGATGCCGCCGCCCGAACCTCCGAGGGTGAAAGCGGGCCGAATGATGAGTGGAAAAGTGCCGATATCGTCCGCTATTTGCGCGAGGTCCGCGGCGGTGTGGGCGATGCCCGAGCGCGGAACGTCGAGACCGATGCGGAGCATAGCCTCCTTGAAAAGCTGGCGATCTTCGCCCTTTGCGATCGCCTGGGCGTTCGCGCCAATTAATTTTACGCCGTGCCGCGCGAGCGCACCGTTTCGGTTCAGCTCCATCGCGGCGTTGAGCGCGGTCTGGCCGCCCATCGTCGGCAAAATCGCATCCGGCTTTTCGCGTTCCAGGATCGCCTCGATCACTTCCGGCGTGATCGGCTCGATGTAAGTGCGATCGGCGAA